>JAAFIN010000199.1 GCA_013297825.1 Cytophagales bacterium | reverse complement strand
AATAAATAAAATACGACTTTGGTAATTTTTCAAAAAAATAGTCAGACCTTCGTAAACTACGGTACAGACCATTTTTTTGAAAAATGTTTAAAAACAAATTAGTAAGTTATTTAATTTTCGTTCCTAAACAAAATTTTAATTTATTTTTTTAATTTATTTTTTTAATTTATTTTTTTAATTTTTTATGAAAAAATTTGCACTTGCCTTTATTTTGTTGTTTGTTTCGTTGTCTTTTGTGGGTTTTGTTCCAAAAAATACAGAAATCAATGTTGAAAGTTCTTTTGAAAAGAAAATTAAAGCAAATACAAAACAAACATTTTCCTATATTTTGTCAAAAGGAAGTAACTACACTTTCATTTGTAAATTATTGGAAAATAAAAATGAAATTAAATGTCCAAATCTTAAAATTTATAATTGGAAAAAAGAATTTATATTGGAATTGAATGACAAAAATAAAACCTTTGAATGTGAATCCACAGGCATTTTTTATCTTGAAGTAGATAATTCTAATTTTGAAAAAGATATTTTGATAAATGTTTTGGAAAAATAAAAAACGCTAAAAAAATCCTTTAATTTTTAAAAATTAAAGGATTTTTTGTTTTAATAAATAACTAAAAAATTAGTTGGTATTTAATTTTTAAAAATTCAAAAAAACATTAACAAATTATTAATACTTATAGGCAACTTTTAAATTTTTTTTAGTCTAACAAATGATATTAAAATTTTAAATTATTTTCAAAAACCAATAAATTTATTTTCAAATGAAAAGTTCTCAATTTTCCGTTTTTAGCCTTTTATTGTATGGATATTTGGCTTTTGTGTTGGTAAGTTGTGCCACACCACGCTCCATTCTTCGTATGAATCCTGTGCAAGAAAATCCCATTTCACAACAAGTTTTTTGGCAAAATGGCACGCCTTTTATTCAAAGCGTAACTGATAGCATAGGTGTAAGAGTAGGTTTTGGATTTTTTGATAATCAACAACAACTTATGCACGTGCAGTGTGAATTTATTAATTTTTCTGACAGACCTATTTTAATTGCACCAGAAAAGTTTTATTACAGAAATTTTGATACTACCCAAAATATGCCAATGTTTACCCAACATATTGCTTGGGCAATTGACCCTGAAAAACGTATTTTGGATTTGGAAAAAGGCATTGCACGCAAAGAAGCAAGTGCAAAAAATAATCAAGGTTGGGCAATTGCAGGGGCTGTGGTTGCGGTTACTGCGGTTGCAGTGATTTCTTCACAAAATAAAAGTAACACCAATAATAGAAGTTCAAGCCTCGCAAATGACGCCTCTCGCACAAATAATACAAATACAGCAAATACCGCAGCGTTGGCAGGAACCGCAGGACTTTTGACTGCAAGAATTGCAAATGACAATGCTATGATAAAAAGATGGCAAGTAGATAATGATGAAATGCTCAAAAAAAATTGGGAAAATCTTACCTTGCGAAAAACACATTTATTTCCACAAGAAAGCATCAAAGGAACGATTTTGTTTCCTGTTCAAGATGAAAAATATGCCCTAAAATATCTTAGATTTTTCTTTCCTGTGGAACATACCAATCAAAGTTTTGCTTTCAAACAACAATGGATAAATTCGGAAATTATGCCAAATGGCAATTTTCCAACGCATTAATTTTTTAAACAAAAAAACCCCAAAACAATGTTTTGAGGTTTTTCCTGAATATGAATGTGTTTTTTGAAAACACAACTATGAATTGTGAATTATGAATTATTGCAAAGTTATAGTAAAAATATATACAATGCAAATAGCTTTTTTCTTTTTTTGGTTAAAAAATTATTTTTCTAATTTTTTAAGAATGTCATTCATCATTTCAATTTGAATTTGTTGGATTTCTAATAATTCTTGTTGCTGATAAATCATTAAATGGTCTATTTTGTCGTGTAATACACGCACTTCCATTTCTGATTTTAGGTTAATAATAAAATCTTCTTTTGCCCTGTCTCGGTCTTTTTCCTCTTGGCGGTTTTGGCTCATCATAATAATAGGTGCTTGTATTGCAGCAAGGCACGAAAGTATAAGATTGAGCAAAATAAATGGATATGGGTCAAAACCTTTATTGGACAAAAAAACAATATTAGAAAAAATCCAAACCACTAAAAACGCACCAAAAATGATAATAAATTTCCAACTACCGCCAAAAGTAGCCACATTATCTGCTAATCGTTGTCCCAAAGTAGATGATTTTATATCATTTACTTTTTCCAAAATACTTGTTTTATCGCTCAATTCCTGAAAAGTTTTGGCTTCCAAATCTGAAAGTTTTTGGATGTGCGAGTTCATATAATCCGAAAGATACTTTTCTCTAAATTTATTTAGCTCACTAAGTGCCAAACAACTTTCTGCATTAAACCCTGAAAAATCCTTTTTGATGTATTCAAAAATATTTTTTCTGATGATATTTGCACATACTTTTTCGGTAATAAGATATTCTTTTTGAGAAATATCACTTTTAAAGGTTTTCAAAGTAATTTGAGGTTTAAAGTTCAAAAAGTTCAAGGTTCAAAAAGTTCAAAGTTCAAGGCTAAAAGTTCTAAAATTTAAAAAACATTTAAAAATACTAAAAAAAATTCAAAAGGTTTAAAAAATTCAAATAAATTTGAATTTCTTAAACCTTAAACTTTAAATCTTAAACTTCTTTATTTTTCGCAACAAGTACAAGGGACATTTTCGCCTTCGTCTAATTTTTTCACAAATTTTTCCCATTCGTTGCGTTCCAATTCTGTTCTTTTGCCTTTCATTTCTTCACAAATAGAGTTTTTCATATCTTTTACGTGTGTTGCCCAAGCTCTTATTACGTTGTCTTTGCAACCTGCAAGCAGTTTGGTATTATCAGGTGTAAAAGCAATAGTCCAAACCCAATCATTGTGGTCATCTAAAATAATTGGAATTTCGTTTAAATTATTTGCATTCCAAATGCGAACAGTTTTATCAAAACTCGCAGTGGCAAGTTGCAAACCATCTTTACTAAATGCAATACAGTTAATTCTTGCTCGATGTTCTTTTTGCTCGTCGGTCATTGTGGCGTTCATATCCCAAACCCTCAACATTCCGCTTTCGCTACCTGTTGCAAGTCTTTCACCTGAATTGCTAAAAGCAAGCGAAACAATAGGCGAATTATCTGCTTGAAAGTCTTTTACAACACCGCCTTTTAAATTCAAAATCGTTACTTTTCCTGTTTGTTTGGCAATGGCTAAAATATTTTGATTTGGGTCAAAAGCAATGTTATTGATTTTTGAATCACTTTCTACCAAAGTTGTTGGTTGTGCGTCAGCATTGTCTACGTCCCAAAGTAAAACCTGTTTGTTATTATCCACGCTAATAAGTTGTTTATTATTAGCAGTAAAAGCCAAAAACCAAGTTTCTCGTGATTTGGTAGGCAATTTATTAGCTAAAGCACCATTTTTAAAAATTTGAATGTAATTGTATTCACCAGCAGAGGCAAGTGTATTGCCATCAGGGCTTACTGCAATTGTTCTATTGATAGCGTTGGTATTTGCAATAATTTCAGGTTGTATTTCGCTTGCTTTGGTGTAAGGAATTCCATTTGTATTCCAAGCTATTATTTTGCCATCACTGCTTGTAGAAAACATTTTATTTTTTCCTGTCAATGCCCTCACAGTTTGCGAATGTCCTTGTAATTGATTGTATTTAGGATTTTTGACAGTTTTTAATCTTTTTATCCCATAATAAAGTCCTTGATAAATATCTGGGTCATTTTCTTTGCCATTATATTGAGCATTAAGCCTAAATGCTTGTTGTGCAACCAATACCTGTTGATTTTCGTCAGCAAGTTTAGCGGATTTGATAGCCATTGCTTTGGCGATTGAAACCATTTGCAATTTTTCTACATCACGTTTTGAGATTTCAGCTTTTTGTTTTGCAATATCTGCAAGTTCGCTGTTGATTACAGAAAGTTGTTGGTTGATACCAGCAATTTGTGCCTGCAATTCTGCACGTTTTGCTGCAGCTTTGGCACTTTTTTGGGCTTCAATAGCTTGTAATTCTTTTTGTTTTGCGATAAGTGCTTGATTTTGGGCTTCTTTTTCAGATTCTAAGGCAGATTCTTTGGCTAATAATGCTTCTTGTGCTGATTTGGAGGCTTTTATGGCTTCTAATTTTGCATTTTCTTGTTCTTTTTTGGCAAGTTTAGTAGCTTTTTCTGCTTTTTTTGCATTTCTGTTTGCTTCTTTTTCTTTTTCTTTGGCAATTTCCAAATTTCCTTTGGCTACTTCACCCTGTTGAAGTGCATACAATAAGAAAAGTACACAAATAATAACCGCAATGATGGAGGCAATAGAAATTTTGCGAGCCATTGCAATTCTGCGTTTTTGGAGTTTTTCATCATTATAAATTTTCTCTAAATGTTGGCTTTGCGAAGAATCCAAAAAAGCCATAGCACGCTCAAAAGCAGGGTCATAAGGTTCTGCCCACGCTTTGGTAGGTTTTTGTTCTTTTCGCCATCTTTGACCTATTTCCAATTCAGGGTTACGCCAAAGTCCAGCTTTATTGTCGTGGTGCATTTTGGAGGCTTCTGCTATGCGTAGATATTGTTTTACGCTGTCCGCTTCATCATCTACCCACGTAGAAAGCAATTCCCAAATACGCATCATACTTTCGTGAGAAATATCTACTTTGGTATTTTCGGTAAGGGCAACATATTCAGGAGGCATCAAAAGACCATTTCCTGCTTTGCGAAAATGCTCTACCACAGGCACAACTTCAGACATTGAATAACCTGTTATTTTGCAAATATCTGATAATTTGCGAGGATTTCTTATTTTTCGTCCTTCGCTGTTTCTTTCGGTTATTGTTTTAAAAATTCTTTCACAAATACGTCTTTCACCTTCACCAAGTTGCGAATAAGTTTCGCTTGCGTGTTCATACAAAGCTCTTTGTACGCCACCTATTGCTTCATAATCTGCCATAGAAATAGGCTGACTTTCACGCATACGATTTCTTTGCCAAAATGACCAAGTACGCATCATAGCGTGTGCCATTACGGGAAGTTGGTCAGCATTTTCGCCTGCATCATTGAGGATTTTTTCCACCACATCATCATTGATAGTGGCACCCATTAGTTGAATAGGATTGATGATAGCTTCTTTTTTCTCTGCCCTTGTCATTTGGGGAATGAGAAATTGGCTAAGATTAAGATTTTCGGTAAGATTTGGGTATCTGGAACAGTTACCTATAAATTCTGAACGCATTGTTAGAATCACATAAACAGGAATTTCTGTTTGTTGAAAAGCATTTATAAATGCCTCTACGTATAATTTTGCGTGTTGTTCTTGACTTTCGCCTTTTTCTGCAAATTTAAAAAGCTCCTCAAATTGGTCTAAAAACAGCAGATATTTTTTGCCTGTGTGTTGTTGTTCGTTTTTGATGAGTTGAACAAGTGCAGTAACATCATATTTTAAGGTTTCTTTTTGTTCATCTGTGAGGGAATTATTTTCGCCCAAAATACTTTGAGCCAAATTGCCCAAAGGGCTTTCGCCTGGTGCTGATACGCAAAGTTGCCATTCATCAGGATTGTTGTGTGTAAGTGCATCTAAAATTCCACAATACACAAAAGACGATTTTCCTAAGCCTGACGCACCTATTACACCCACAAAATGATGTTTTAGCAATTTGTCAATGGCTTCATTTACTTGTTTGCTTCTGCCAAAATATAAATAACTTTCGTCAGTGCGAAATGCCCTTAATCCTGGAAATGGATTAGAAAGATTTACAGGTATGGTAGCGGTTGCGGTAGTCATACTTAAAAAAATACTTAAATTCAGAGGTTATAACGTTCAGTTTTTATTTTTTGAATTTTTTATTAAAAATAATTTTTTTAGAAAAAAATTAAAATAAAAATTTTGGGAAAAAAATATTATTCAAAAAATTTACGAAAGTTAAATGCTTTTTTTTAAAAATGCTAATTTTTTTGAGTTGTTTCACAAAAAAAAAATTTAAAAAATTTTACATTAGGAAAAATTTGTTAAATAATTAAAAATAATTGATAATTTTATATAAATTTTTAACAAAAATTTCATTTTTTAGAAAAAAATTGTATTTTTGAGGAAAAATTTATCCCTTTTTTACAAAAATTTTTATATAATTTTTTTCTAAAAAATATGTTTGTAGAAATTCCTTATCCTTCCGAACAAACTACTCGCTCTGGTTGGGTGGAAGTAATATGTGGTTCTATGTTTTCTGGCAAAACCGAAGAACTTATCCGCAGGCTTAATCGTGCAAAAATCGCAAAGCAAGAAGTTGTAATTTTCAAGCCTTCTTTGGATAATCGCTATCACGCACAACACGTTATTTCGCACAATGCCAACGCAATTTATGCGTTATCAGTGGAGCGTGCTGAATTGATTTGGGAAAATGTAGGTACTGCGACTGTGATAGGAATTGACGAAGTACAATTTTTTGATAATCAAATCGTAGAAGTTTGTACCAAACTTGCCAATATGGGCAGAAGGGTTGTAGTGGCTGGTTTGGATATGGATTACACAGGAAAACCTTTTGGTTGTATGCCTGAATTGATGGCTTCTGCTGAATTTGTTACCAAAGTTCACGCAATTTGTGTGGATTGTGGCGATATTGCACATTATTCGCACCGAATTGTCAATGTGGAAGATACTGTTTTGATAGGTGAAACAGATTCTTATCAAGCACTTTGTAGAAAATGTTTTGTGAAAAAAACAGAATTAAAAGAAAGTAATCAGGTTTTAGGTGTCAGTAGTCAGGTGTCAATAGTAAGTAATTAGGTTTCAGTAGTCAGGTATCAGGTGTTAGTTTTTCCATACGTATTTTTACAATTTTTTATGTGAAGCACAGGCATTTATGCCTGTGAAATGTCATTAAAATTTGTACATTTCTAATTAGTAATTTAAACTTTCCAAAAGTTTTAGAACTTTTGGAAAGTTGTATTTTGGAAAGTTATATCATAAAAATTCAAAAAAAATGCTTTTTTTTTATAATGCAGATTGTTCCGTAGAAAATCCACATCTTTCTGCTGACGAATTACACCACGCTTTGCAGGTGTTGAGGCTTGGAATTGGCAATAAATTGTATATTATTGATGGAAAAGGCAATTTATATGAAACTTCTATCCAAGAAATTTTACCAAAAAATAAAAATTGTATTTTAAAATTAGAAAAACATAGTTTTTTTCCAAAAAATAATTACAATTTTCATCTTGCAATAGCACCCACCAAAAATACAGACAGAATAGAATGGCTTGTGGAAAAAGCAACAGAATTAGGCGTTCATCAGATTACTTTTTTGCATACTGACAATGTAGAACGCAAACACATCAATACAGAAAGATTGGAAAAAATCGCCATTTCTGCCATTAAACAATCACAACAATATTACCTTCCTAAATTGGTAGATATGACCAAACTAAAAGATTTTTTTGCTTTTGAAAATCTAAAAAATAATTGTTATAAATCTATTGCATACTTAGGTAAAAATACAATTCCTTTGAATGATAATATTCCACCAAAAAATAATTATTGCATAATGATAGGTTGTGAAGGGGATTTTTCGCCTCGTGAGATTGATGTATCCTTAGAAAATGGTTTTTTGCCTGTGCATTTGGGCAATACACGTTTGCGTACCGAAACCGCAGGACTTTATGCAACTATGGCGGTAAAGTGGGTAAATTCTAATGATGAATGAAACAGCCAAATAAAATCAGGATTTTAAGATTTTTTGGATAATTCAGGATTTTTTTTAAACCTTAAACTTTTGAACTTTAAACCTTGAACTTTTAAACCTTGAACTTTTGAATTTTAAACCTTTTGAACAATGAAACATTTTATAATTTTTACCTTAATTTTTTGTTCATTTTTTCCTAAAAATATATTTGCTCAAAAAATGAATAGCACCGAAGAACAGATTTTTAAAGCTGAAGCAGTCAAAGTAATTGAAGAATATTATCAAAAAATAACGCCTTTAATTCCTGTACTGAACGATAGTATTGCCATAAAAGACGAAAATGATAAAGGCATTGCAGTTAATAAAAAAATTACGCAAAAAAAGGCTTTTATCAATCGTTTTTTTGATAATAACGATATTTATGTGTATAATGACCTCAATCCTGATGATGACGCAAAACGCACAGATAGGCGTGTGCTTACGATTGATGAATATCTCACAGAAGTAAAAAGTATTTATGGTGATATGACCAAAGAAAAATTGGCTTATACCATCAAATCTGCCAATGCAAAAGAGGTTTTGTATAATGTGCAAGCACCTGAAAAGTTTTTTTATGTAAAAGTAGAAATTCAAAGAGAACTTAAAGGAATGTATATTGGAAAACATTTTACACAAAATACCAAACAACTTGATTTTTATATCAAAACGGTTGATAAACCAAATACACGCCTTAAAGAATTTAAAATTATTAGCATTGATTACAAAAGTCGTTCTACTAAAACGCCTGATAATATGACCGTAGAAGAAGCACAAGCTGCTGGTTTGAAGTTTTTTGAAACAGGCGATTATGAAAATGCTTTCAAATATTTAAAATATCATTCTAATAATAAAAAATTTGCCAAAAATTCCAACGCAACTTTTGCACTTGGTTGCCTTTATTTTTGGGGGCGTGGTACTGAAAAAAATGATACCGAGATGGTAAAATGGCTTGAAATGTCAGCAGACAAAGACAATCTTTATGCACAACATTATATGGGCGAAAATTATTATTATGGCGGTTATGGTGTGGAAGAAAATGAAAAAAAAGCTCTTAGGTATTTGAAAGAATCTGCAAAAAAAGGTTTTCCTGAATCTCAAATTTTCTTGGCTGAAAAATACGAAAAAGGCGAAGGTGATATAAAAATGGACAAAAAAGAAGCATTGCGTTGGTATGAAAAAGCTGCCAAACAAGGCAATGCAAAAGGAAAAGCTGGTGTTGCGAGATTGCAAGTGAAGAAGAAATAAGTTTTTTTTAAGGTGTCAGTAATCAGGAAATAGGTGTCAGAAACAGCCAAATACAACAAAAAAAGCCCTTTTCAGTAGTGAAAAGGGCTTTTTTATTTAGAAAAAATTATTTAGGAAATGCTTATTTATTTTTAAATTCTTCAAAACGTTTTTTAAAAACTTCTATTTTTCCTTCAAAAACTTTCAAAAAAATTGTTTTTTTCTTTTCAAAAATAGGTTTTAGAAGTTCAGTAATACTTTTTTCTTCTTGTTTTTGGAATGTTTGCTCTTGTGTATTCATATTGATATATTTTGAATGATAAATGATATATAAATGTTAGTTGTTGAAAATATTTCTATTTCTCCTGTACCTGTAACGCCAAAAATTTTATATTGTTGTTTTAATGGTAATAAATTATTAGTTATCAGACGTTTATATAATTGATGTTTTACTTCTGTATTTCCTTCAATAACTACTAATTTTTCAGGAAAAGTATCAAGAAAATACAACATAATTTTCCAAGTAGTTGCCAAAACTTTTCCCATATCACCGTTATTTATAATTATTTCATCATCTACAATTTGTTTTTCTTCGTCAAAATCAACCAAAGCCATATTATAAAAACTCCCTTCTAAATGCTGAAATGCAACCATTTTAACAATATGTCCTTTGTTTCCCTCACTTACAAAAGTATTTAGACTTTGGACAAAGATAGTATTTTTCAAAAAACATAAGTTAGGCTATAACTCTGTAATATTAGAGTAGTATAAATTTATTTTTTGCAGAAATGTATCAATAAAGATAAAAAAAAGTTATTT
>JAAFIN010000198.1 GCA_013297825.1 Cytophagales bacterium | reverse complement strand
GGGAAATTATAGAAGATTAAGCAAAGATTATGAAAAGAGAGTAATCAGTAGTGAGGCTATGATAAATATTGCTATGATTGACCTTATGCTAAAAAGGCTATAATACCCTTTTAAAACACCCTCTAAGAAAAAGCGATAAAGGAAAAAGGTTTCTCAAAAATAATATTTTAAACAAAAAGCCTTTTTTTTTAAATTTAAAAAAAAGGCTTTTTTTCTAATTTGGATAAACAAAAGGGTCAATACAAGGGTCGCAATTAAGCCCCAAATAAATACCTAACGAAATGCTATCGTGTATAATTTCGTTTTTGTCATTTTCATAAGTAGTGCCTTTGATATGCACAAATGCTAAATCAAGCATTTGAGATTCTGATAAAATAGCTTCATCTTTGGTATATTCTGTAACTTGTTGGGATTTTATTTTGAAAGTTGCTACCACACTTCCCTCCACATATACCGCAAAAAATCCTGGTCTTTCGGTTGGTTTTTTATAGACATTGGTTATTTTTATTTTTCGCCCCAAATCTCCATAACCCAAACAATCACAATATATCAAAAAATCAGTTTCTTTTTTCAAATATTCTACTGCTCTGTCTGCCTCGTTTTCTTTCAAATAACAAAGCTGTTGGGCAAACATAGAATTATTAGAAACCAAATAAAATAGCAGTAAAAAAGAAAAGAATGTTTTTTTTATGATTTGTTTATTCATTTTTATTTTAAAAAAAGTTATATATTGAAGTTAAAGAAATTAAATTTAGAAAGAAATTAGGTTTTTTAGCTGTTTATTTTTATATTCAAAAACTATACTGTTTTGTAACCAAATTCATAATTCATTATTATTTTAATTTTCTTTTGTATTTGTTCCCCCTTTGGGGGTTTTAAAATAAAGTTCAAACATTATAATAACCCAAACCAAAATACAAGGCATTGCTTTTATTACATTTTGTTCAAAAAATTTCCTTAAAAAAGGCGGATAAATGTCAGTTGGTGCTAAACACGTAAATAAAGTAACCAAAATCAGTACCACTTTTTGCCAATGAAATGTTAAAAATTTAGTATGATAAATATTTTCATTTTGCAACGCATACCAAATCGCAACGCCTGCCACTGCAATAATATAAGTGGGTGATTCGCTACCAGGATTAAATATTACCACAAAAATAAGCAAACTTGCCAAAAATTGCAAGCGAAATTTTGAATTTTCTGTTAAAATTTTATTAAAAATTATTTTAAAATATAAACCAATGGTTAATAATATACCTGAAAGTATCAAAATTTTGTGCGAAAAATATCTTCCTACCCAAATATCCAAAACGCCCATTACGGTCATAGAATCACGCTGTGAATGGTCTTGAAGTTGAACAATCCAACTTTTATATTGAAAAATAAGTTGCTCAAAAGAAATAAACAACAAAGGCAAAAACGCAAAAATGATTGCCCAAAAAATACAAAAACCAATAAATTTTAATTTATTTGGATAAAACATAAACAATGCTCCACCAATTACACCGTATATTTTGAAATAAAACCCAAAAATTACCCAAAAAGATGCCCAAAAAATATTGTTTTTTTCAAAACAAATAAATGTCCAAATCAGTATCGCAACGATAGTGGGATTTGTCTGAACATTCATCAAAGCAGTTGTAAGTTCCACAAAACAAAACCACAAAATAAAATTTTGTTTGGAATGTTGTGTTTTAGAATGTTGTGTTATGTTTTCTGAATATAAATTTTCGTTGTTTTCTTGTTGATATTTTGTATTTACTTTTTGAAAAACATTGTAATTTAATTGTTGAATTGCATACCAAAAATTAAAAGTATGCAACAAATTCCACAAAATAGCACCCAACCAAATTGGAAAATAGGCAAAAAATCCCATCAACAATGCAAAAAATGGACTGTAATTATACAACGTGTGATATTCCAAAGGATATTTGGCATAAAGGTCTTTATTTGCCAACAAATGATGATGTGCAAAGACAAATGTTTTGAAACTATCCACAGGGTCATTGCTAAAAAAAACCTCTCTTATTGTAATTAAAACACTTACAACCAAAAATAAAAAAAGTGTAAGAAATGAATATGATAAAATATTTTCCTTAGAAAAAACACTCAAAAATGATTTAAAAAATGATTTTTGAGTTGTTAAAATGTTATTATTTGTCATAAAAATTAAAAAATCTTAAAAAAAATCTCAAAAAAAGCGTACAAAAATAGTTTTTTTATTCTAAATTTACATCAAAAAGGAGGCAGTAATAAGGAGTCAGGAGTCAGTATTAGCAAAATAATTTTATTCTTTTAACTGATAGGATTATTTTTTGAGCTTTTGAACCTTAAACCTTGAACTTTAAACCTTAAACTTTTATATGCACACCTACACAACTGAACAAGAAAAAAAAATATTAGTAGATTTTTTTGCGTTTTTACGCACTGAATTGGCGGATTATTTATCACAAAGAAATCTTATATTAAGTAACTCACAGCTTTTTGGTTTTGTTTTGATTTCGCCTGCTACGATTGCTATTGCAAGTGATGGCAATTTGGATATGACCGAAATAACAATGCTCGTGGATTTGGCTTCTTATTTTGAAAGAGGCTCTTTTTCTACGGATTTTGATTTGTTGGAACAACCCAAAGACCACGTTACAGACAAACAATTTAAAAAAATAGCGTATTCAGAACTCAAATTTTTGTGTTTGAATATGGAAATTTACGAAGAAAAATTATTGAATTGTTTGAGAAAATTATTAGAAATTGATGGAGAAATAAGCCTTTTACAAAATAATCCTAAATTTTCGGTAAAAATACGTGTCAAAGAAATGATGAGTAGCGTCATTTATAATAATCTTGGTGTTGATGAATTAGAAGAAGATAAATTGAAAACTATTTTTAAAAAATTGGGCATTGAAGATACAGAAACCAAAGAAAATGAAACCGAAACCGAAACAAAAACCACAGAATAAAATTTTTTAGCACCTATTTAACATCATGTTTTCATTAGAAAATTTTTATAAAAAATATACGCTCCAACGTCCTTTAAATTGGACAATAGAACATTTTGCATTACTTGTAGAGTTTTTTCCTGCGGTTTTGGTGTTGAATAGTGATGGCGTTTTTGATAAAAAAGAAGCGAAATATTTGGATAAATTGATTGAAAATATTGGTCATTTTTTGGAAGATGAAGGTTTTTCTTTGACAAAAATAAAAACCTTAAAAAATGAATTTAAAGCTGAATTTTTGTATTTAGGTAATAATATTCCTGCTTGGAAAACCCATTTTTTGACTGCTTTGGTGGAATATCTGAATCTGCACCCTGAACAAAAAATACATATTTCTGATGCAATTTCGTTATTTGCAGAAGTGTCTGACGGTGTTTCAGAAATGGAAACAGAAGCCATTGATTTTTTGAAGGATTATTTAAGGTTGGAGGTGTGAGAAAATCATTTTTTTTGAAATAAATCACACATTTTTCATACAAATTTTAGAAAAATTAAATAAAAAAAATATTACATATTTGAAATATATGGATTTTGAATATTCTGATAAATTTGAAAATCTTAGTGTAAAATGCCCTCCTGATGATTATTTGCCAAAAAATATGACAGTTTTCAGGTGGGTTTTTAATGAAATCACAGACGAAAGAAATTTTAAACCACTTGCACTCCAAAATCCTAAAAGAATACTTGATTTTGATGATACAACGAAATGCAAAAGTTTTGCGTTATCAGTTTATAATTCAGAAGAAAATGCAAAAAAACGCTTTCAATTTTTGAAAAATACTATGGGTGAAAAAGCCTACAAAACATTGGGGACAAATATTGCTTCTTTGAATATTACAGAAATAGATGGTGTAAATGAAGAACCAAACGCTCAAACAGGACACATAAGTCATCATCTTTCAAAAAATCATCAATACGAAAAAAGATTTATCATCATTTCAACACTTTAAAAATGGAAAATTTAGAACCTTATAAAATAGATAAATTGGATATATCCCTCGAACACAAAGGCGATTTGTTGTATCACGAAGGTGTTATTTTATCGCATTTTGTAGAAAATTATGGGGAACATTATTTTTATAAATGGTGTGATTGTGATGCAAATTATAATCGTTGGAAAATATTTAAAATTTCAGTAAAGGATTTATTTCTTTTTTTTGAAAAAGAAATAACACTTTTGCAACTTATACAAAAAAATAGTTTTGTGTATTTTATGGATTTAGATAATAATTTAGAACAAAAATCAATTTTTATTTGCCCAACACAAAAAATCCCAAAAGATTATTTGCCTTCTGAAAATTCTTTTTTTGATGAAATAGAATATGAAATGTATGCTTCCACACTAAAAGATAATTTGCAAAAACAAGCAAACAATGCCATAAATTTTATACAATCTATGATGGAAAAAACACGAAATATGGAAGATATAAAGAATGATAATTTTGAAGGTATAAAAAATAAAATGGATAATTTGTTCAAATCATATTCTCACAATAAAGAATTTGCAAATTTGTTGCTACGAAAATAAAAACCAATTTTTAACCAATTTTTAATAAAAAAGCTCTTTATACTCCCCCTTTGGGGGTTGGGGGGCTTCTCAATTTTTATGAACACACACATCAATCACAACGAAATCCTGCCTGAATTTGAACACATCAAAGAAAAAGATGAGGTTTTGCTTTGGGCAAAAAAACCACAATTAGCACCTTTTGTGCTAATATCTTTGTTTTTTGCGAGCTTAATTGTATTGTCGCAAATGGCATCTATGTATAGTGCAGTATTTAATTTGGTGGTTTATCAAAAACCGCTTTCAGATGAATTGTTCTCTAATACTTTTATGTTTCTTTTGGTCAGTTTGATGGTTTGTACTTGGCAATATTTTGCCTACAAAAACGAATCTTATGGCTATTCTAACAAACGCATTATGGTAAAAACAGGCGTATTTAATACTGATTTTATCGCAGTTGATTACAAAAAAATCATTGAAGTAAGCGTTACAATTAACCCCATAGAAAATATGTTTGGTGTGGGAACAGTACGTTTTTTTACAGGAAAAACCGACAAAAATGGCAGTGCTTATGATTGTTGGCAATGTGTGGAAAATCCATACGAGGTAATGAAACAAATGAATAAAATCATCAGCGAAACACAAAATAAAGACAAATCAAATGATAATGTAAGCGAAAATAACAAAGAAAATTCTGCAGAAAATGTTGCAGATAATAGTTCAGAAAATCCAAGTTCAGAAAATCCAAGTTCAGAAAATCCAAGTTCAGAAAATTCAAACGAAAAAGATGTGTAATTAAAAAAAACATTTTCCAAAAAATGGTCTGCACCGTAGTTTACGAAGGTCTGACCATTTTTTTGGAAAATTACCAAAATCACAAATGAAAAATGTTTAATTTTATTGTAAAAAAATCTAATTTATCTAATTCAAAATATTTTTTTAATTTTTCAAACCTAATTCCTTCAAAAAATCTTAACGCTTTCATTCTCATTGCTTTAGGATTTTTTTTTATTTTAAATTCCTTTTTGTGCCAAAAAATCCAAGCACAAATAAATCCAAATATCAAAGTTAATATTCAAGAAGAATTTGAAAAAGCAAATAATTTATTAAAAAATCCAAAAACTGAAAATGATTTTTTTCCTTTTGTGGATAAATTATTTGAAGTAAAAAAAAATAAAGAAAATATTTTAGATTTTATTAGTTTCTATGAAAAAATAGCCAATAATTATAAAATACACCAACACAAAGACGGTTATATCAACCTTGTGTCAGATTTGTGTTTTATGTATAGGGAAGCTTATGGGGAAAATGAAAAAATATTTAACCAAAAATTAAATAATATATTAACCATTGAAAAAAATATCCAAGATGCGTGCAAAAAAACACAAATTATGGGTATTTTGGCAATGACTTATACCCTGAAATTTGAAGAAAATTTAGAAAAAATTTTAAAATATTTTAAAGAAGCTGAACAAATTGCAAAAAAAAATAATTGCTCTCTTGCCCTTTCTGCCATTTATGAAAATATGGCAAAAGACCTTTATGAGCGTACTGACCAATTTCCAAAAGCACTTGAATATTATCAAAAAGCAATAGATGTGCTGGAAAATGAGCCTCAAAAAAATGCAAATAGAATCATTGATTTGTGTTATCAGATTGGACTTTTGCATTATAATTCCAGAAATTACCTTGGGGCGTTGCCTTATTTGGAAAAAACAGAAAATTATCAAAAAACGCAAAAAATAGAAAATAGACAAGCAATCCAAACGCTCAACACAACTGCATTGTGTTATGAAAGAGAAAAAAAATTTGAACAAGCAATATTTTATTATAAAAAAGGTATTCAATTAGCCAAAAAAATCAATGATGAAATTTGGGTTGGAATTTTTAATGTAAATCTTGGAGGACTTTATGGTGTTCAAAGAGATTATGATAATATCTTAGCTCCTACACAAGAAGGTTTAAAAATCATAGAAAAATCGCCAGAATGGGCAATTATAACTAATGCGTATTTGAATTTATCTGTATATTATGGTGAAAAAAAAAATTTTTTTAACCAAAAAATATATCTACAAAAAGTAGACAGCATTTTAAACCACGTCAAGGACATCATAAAAGACGAAAATACATATTTTCAAAAAACAATTTTTTTGAGGCGAACACACACAGGGCAATATGCAACATTTTTACAAAAACAAAAAGACTTTGAGCAAGCCTCTATTTTTTGGCAAACTTACCACAGATTGAATGTGAAAGGTGATAGCTTGGTTAAACAAAGGCAAATTTCATTCAAAGAAAAAAATCTTGCCTTAGAGAAAATAATGCTCAAAGTCCAAAAATCAGAAGAAAAACAACAACAAAACACACAAAGATTTTTGTTGATAGTAGGATTTTTGAGTGTTTTTTTAATAATTTTTGGTGGTTTAATTTATGTCTATCGTTTGCGTGCTACGGTTTTTAAAGCCCAAAATGAAGCATTAGAAGTAACAAATGAAGCACAAAACAAAAAAAATCAATATCTTGAGGAAGAAATGGCAATCAAAGAAGAATGGATAAAAGTACAAGAAATTCAGAAAAAACAAGAAATCAGACAAAAAGAACAAGAACTTACCACAATAGCTCTCCAACTTTATCAAAAAAGCGACTTAATAGACCAAATAAATGAGGATATTCAAGAACTCAAAGACCTTACACCCATTGAACAACAAGAAATGAGAATTAACATCAAAAATATGCAAAGTTCGCTGAAAAATGATACACATCTTGATACAGATTGGGAAACTTTTAGAAATCATTTTCAACAAGTACATCCTGATTTTTTTGTTAATTTACAAAAAATTTATCCTAATCTTTCCCCTGCTGATATGCGTGTATGCGTGTATTACCGCCTTAATCTTGAAAATAAAACCATTGCCAAATTACTCAATGTTACACCAAAAAGCCTTAGCATAGCACGCAATCGCTTGCGTAAAAAAATGTCATTGCCTCCTGAAACTGATATTACGAAGATGCTTTTGAATATTTAAACCACAAACATAACAAGTACAAAAAAAACAAAATACAAAGTTTAATTTTTGAAACAAAAAAGTCATTTTCTTTCTTAAAAATTTTGTATTTTTGAGCAAATTTTTTTTAACTAAAATAAAACAAAGATAAAAATAAATAAAAGTTTAGACAATGAAAAAGAAAACACGCATAGAACAGCTCAATGATATACTTTATGCAAGTAGAGAAAAAGTAATCAATATCTTAGATTGGATTCAAGTTACAAGCCTTTGGATTGCTTTTGGGGTGTTGATTTATGTGATGGGTTTTGAGTTGGAAAGTGATGAAGTCAGCAAGATTTTTAGGTGGTTGGAAGGGCTTATCACCATGTTTGTCATTGATTATGGGGTACGTGTGTTATATGCTTTTGACAAACGAACTTATATTTTTGAGGAAAAAAGACTTGAAAGCCTACTTGTGGGTGGTTTTTTGTTAATTGCTTTTGGGCGGTTAATTGGTGTAGAATTATTTTATTGGGTATTTTTATGGACAGGATACGAAGATTATCGCTCTTTTTATGAAGCGTTTTTGGTGTTGTATTTGTTTATTTTGATACTCACAGGCATTGCTAAGGCAAGTAGATATTTGAATAATATTGGAATTTCACCTGCTACTACGTTTATATTTAGTTTTGTGATATTGATATTTGGGGGAGCTGGTTTTTTGATGTTGCCTGCGATGACCACCATACAAGGCAGTATGCGTTTTATAGATGCTTTATTTACTTCTGCCTCTGCAGCGTGTGTTACAGGGCTTGCGGTACAAGATACTGCAAGTTTTTTTACGGTAAAAGGGCAGATTGTTATTTTGGTAATTATCCAACTTGGTGGAATTGGGATTGTGTCATTTGCTACATTTTTTGCTACATTTCTTAGTCAAGGCGTGGGACTTAAACAACAAGCTATTATTCAAGATATGCTTAGTACAGAGTCATTAGGTGATGCCAAAAAAACATTAAGACAGGTAATTTTTCTTACTTTTTTGATTGAAGCCATAGGAGCAGTTTGTTTGTTTTTTGCGTGGAGTCCAGAGGTACAATATCATACACCTATCCCACAAAAAGAGCTTTTGGCAGAAATTTCTTTAAATAAACCTGTTGATAAAGAAATTTTTTATTTTAATCTTAATAAAAAAGAAAAAAAAGCAGAAAATATCAAAAAAGCAGAAGAAAAGAAAAATGAAACCAAAGTAACCAAAGACTCAACTGCCAAAAAAACTGCAGAAATTGAGGTATTGGAAGCAGTAGAATCCGCACCAGATAGCACCGCACAAGCACAAGCACCACCTTCCAACAAAAAACTTAATAATTCGCTTTCCAACAAAATTTGGTACTCTGTATTTCATTCTATTTCTGCCTTTTGTAATGCAGGTTTTAGCCTTTTTAGCAATAATCTTAGCGAAGATATTGTGAACAAATGTTATATTGTACATTTGATAATTGCGTTTATTATCATATTTGGTAGTTTGGGTTATACCACAATTGTTGATGTATTCACCCCTTCCAAAATCCGAGAACGCATAACTATTCCTTGGAAAGAATGGAATCTAAATACCCAAATTGCAATGAATTTGACGCTTTTATTGTGTCTTGTGGGGGCAGTATTTTATTTTTTCTTAGAACAAAAACACAGCATAGAAGGCAAAAACCTTTTTGAGCAATTTGTAGCATCTTTTTTCCAATCTGTAACCACACGTACCGCAGGATTTAATACTGTTCCGCTCAATCTTGCTTCTATAAGCACTGCTACATATTTATTGATAATATTTTTGATGTTTGTGGGTGCTGCGTCAGGTTCTACAGGCGGTGGTATCAAAACCTCTACTTTTTTCCTTTTGGTACATTCTGCGATTGCGAGTATTACCAGCAAAAAAAATGTTGAAATCAACAAACGCACTATTCCAAATGATGTAATTAGTCGTGCTTTTTCCATAGTTGCATTTGCGTTGGCGTATAATGCCATTTGTATATTTTTGCTAACAATCGTGCAGGACAATATGGATATTAGACAATTATTTTTTGAACAAATATCTGCTTTTGCAACAGTTGGATTGAGTTTAGAAACTACACCATTATTGAATGATTATAGCAAGGCAATTCTCACACTTACTATGTACATAGGTCGTGTGGGAACGCTTACGCTTGCTTTTGCATTGAGTAAAAAAGTAATTAGTACGTCATATCGTTATCCTACTGCTCACGTTACGGTGGGTTAAAAGTTCAAGGTTCAA
>JAAFIN010000197.1 GCA_013297825.1 Cytophagales bacterium | reverse complement strand
TATGATGATGCTGATATAAAAGTGTTGAAAGAAGTTGCAGATAATTTGGCGAGAAAATACTAAAAAAGCTCAAAGGGTTCAAAGGCTCAAAAAAGCTCAAAGGGTTCAAAAAAGCTCAAAAAAGCTTAAATAACTTTTAAATTTGATTTGTTTGAACTTTTGAACCTGTATTTTTGGACTGAGTTTTGAACTTTTGAACCTGTATTTTGAACTTTTGAACCTGTATTTTGAACTTTTGAACCTGTATTTTGAACCTTTGAACCTGTATTTTGAACCTTTGAACCTGTATTTTGAACTTTTGAACCTGTATTTTGAACTTTTGAACCTGTATTTTGAACCCCTTTGAGCCTAATTTTTTTGAACTTTTGAACCTGTATTTTGAACCTTTGAGCCTAATTTTTTGAGCCCTTTTGAATCCTGAAATTTTATGTCAAAAACATTTGAAGAACTTTTAATTTGGCAAAAAGCAAGAGAATTGTGTCAAGAAATAAATAAATTGATAGAACAAAATACAGAATTTAAAAAAGATTTTAGATTAAAAGCTCAAATTAAAGCTTCAAGTGGCTCTGTAATGGATAATATTGCAGAAGGATATGAAAGAGGTGGGAACAAAGAATTTTTACAGTTTTTATACATTGCAAAAGGTTCTTTGGGTGAAACTCGTTCACAATTTTATCGTTGTTTTGATAATGGTTATTTTTCAGAAGAAGTTTTGAACAAAAATGTTCAAAATGCTAAATATCTTTCAGTAATGATTTTTAACTTGATAAAAAGTACAAAAGAATCAGAATTTAAAGGTGAAAAGTATAAATAAGACTTACACAAGTTCAAAAGGCTCAAAGGCTCAATTAAGAGGCTCAAAGTTTTTTTTATTTTTTAAATCTACATTTTGAACTTTTTTAAACCTTTTAAACTTTTTTTGAACCTTTTGAACTTTTTTGAACCCTTTTCCTTATGGCTAACCTTAAAGAAGTAAAAAACCGAATTACTTCGGTAAAATCTACACAACAAATCACAAAAGCAATGAAAATGGTGTCCGCAGCGAAATTACGCAAAGCACAAGATGCCATTACACAAATGCGACCTTATTCACAACTTTTGAGCAAAATTATTGGTAATCTTTCTGCGTCTGATAGCGAAAATAACAGCATCTACGCACAAGAAAGAGAACCTAATAAAGTGCTTATTATTGTGGTAACCTCTGATAGAGGGCTTTGTGGTGCTTTTAATGCCAATATTGTAAAAAATGCCCTTACGCTTGTCAATACAAAATATGCTTCACAAATGCAAGCTGGCAATGTGAGCTTTTTGGCAATAGGCAACAAAGGCGGTGATACATTGGCACGTAGAGGTTTTAATGTAAATAAAAAATATATCACTACTTTCCAACAACTTAGCTTTGCAAAGGTGAAAGAAATGGGCGAATTTGTATTGTCCCAATTTGAAAGTGGCGAAATTGACAGGGTAGAGGTTGTTTTTAATGAATTTAAAAATGTGATTACGCAAGTTGCACGTGTAGAGCAATTTTTGCCCATTCCTCCAACTGTTCAAATAGAACAAACTACCAAAAATACAGATAACGTAGATTATATTTTGGAGCCTTCACGTGAAGACATTATTGACGAACTTATCCCAAAAAGCCTTAAATTACAACTTTACAAAGCTGTTTTGGAATCTAATGCCTCAGAACACGGTGCGCGTATGTCTGCAATGGACAAAGCAACCGAAAATGCTGATGCGTTGGTAAAAGAACTTATTTTGGTGTATAACCGCACTCGCCAAGCTGCTATTACAAAAGAAATTTTGGAAATCGTGGGCGGTGCAGAAGCATTGAAAAGTAAGTAAAATCGCCCCCTAACCCCCAAAGGGGGAATATAAAAAGATTTGTAATAATTTTTTAAAAAATGGTCTGTACCGTAGTTTACGAAGGTCTGACCATTTTTTTTAAAATTTATATATTGTGCATTAAAAAATTCCAAACAGAATAATATTTTGTTTGGAATTTTTATGTTATATCTTTTCGCTTTGGATATCGTTTTTTCGCTTAAAAAAAAAATACCAAAAAAATCCATTTTTCTTTTCACAGAAAAATGGATTTTTTTGGGTTGTCTGACAATTTTTGTGGAGTTACAAACCTATAAGGTTTTTAAAAACCTTATAGGTTTGATTATCAATATTATAGATTAAAAATAAAGGATAAATTTAATACATTCCACAAAAATTGTCAGAGAACTATATTTTTTATAAAATAAATATATAATTTTGCTGATTTTTTCATTTTACTAAAATAATTAAAACGAAACATAATGAACAGAAAAAAAGATAATATTGATATTGAAAAAACTATATCTAACAAAGATGTGTATCATTTTTTTGCATTAATAACTTTGTTGATTTTAACAAGAATAGGAGATGGAATTACCACTTATTTAGTGACTCCTGATTTAAAAGGGGAGAAAAATCCTTTGGTAACATATTTTAATTTTGAATGGATAGGTTTAATAGGAATGGGGATTATTTTAGTTGCTCTTATAGGCTATTTAACCTATTATCAGATGTTTAAAGCAAAATTCAACCTACCCAATAACCTTCAAATAGATTCTTTTGGTGATTTTATTTCTTACTATTACTTTGGTGAAAAAAACAAATTGTATTATTTAATATATAAATTACCTAAAAATAAAATAGCTTTTTTATGTTCTATCGGATTTGTTGCACCAAGATTTATGATATCCTACAGTATAATCCTAATAATCTCTAATACACTTGTATATTTCTCTGATATATATAATTATTATTTAGTAGTTTATAATTTATGGGTGCTATTATATGTTATTATTATTCCCATTGTTTGGTATTATTTTTATCTATTTTTCAAAATAGAATACCAAAAATACAAATCATCAATAGTATAAAATAAACTAATTAGAGTCTGATTCAAATAATACAATAAATATGAAAATCAATAAATAATTTGAAAAATATTTTATCAGTCCAATTTTTTCGGATTGTGTTACACCATGTTTTAATTTGTTGCTTAGGTAAGCTTAAAAAAGAAGATGAAAAATAATAAAAATTAAAAATTTATTAACAAAAATATGTTTAATGGAAGTGAATCTCATTAAACATATTTTTATTATTTTATATGAAACACTTAAAAACTATCCTCTTTTTAGTAGCTTTAGACCAGATTACAAAGCTGACCGTATTTTTTACAATGACACTTTTTGAAAAAGTGGAAATTATACCATATTTTAAAATTCACTACTTGCTCAATCCGGGATTTGCTATGAATCATACGATTTCAGGCGAATATGGAATATTATTTGGAAATTTAATATTTTTGGGGATAATTGCATTTTTGATTTTAACTTATATTGATTTTGTAAAAGGAAAGCCAACAATGAATCTTATTTTTTATCAATACAAACACAAAAAAGATTACACAAATACACCAATGACTTTTTCTATATCAATGATAGTAACAGGCGGATTAGGCAATATGATAGATAAAGTTTTTTATGGAATATTATTAAATAATGCTTCCAAAGAAGCACCTTTTAAGTTTCTGCACGGACAAGTAATAGATATGATACACATAGATATTTGGCATGGATATATTGGAAGCATTTATTTTACGATATTTCCTATTTTTAATGTTGCTGATGCTTGCCTTTTTGTGGGTGCGATGATGGCTATTTATTGTGAATATACCGCTCCAAGATTAAAATGAAAACATAATTAGATAACGACAAAATATTTTAGTATTTTTTATTACCTTTTCAAAAATACCTTAACTTTTTGAATTTTTATGAATAAAATTTTACGTGAGGTTCGCAATAATATCTTATACAATTTGGTTGATAATACACCAAATATAACTCAATAAAAATGTGGAGAAATCATAGGTTTAAGCCAAAAAACGGTAAGTTATATCCTTTCCAAAAGAAATAAGCCAAAAGTTGTAGCTAAAAAACTTGGTCGTGTGCCTCTTTTAAACGAGGAACAAATATTAGAACTTCCAAAATTTTTATTACAAGGGACATTGCAATCAATTTGCAACATTTTATGAGGTAGAAATGGTGGATTATATTTCCGTATTTTTTATACCTGTTTTGAGTCACGCAAAAGAAAATAATGACACAAATAATCCGCCTTTTGAATGTGAAAAATGCAAAGGTACATTTGTCATAAAAACAAACCAACAATCTGGCACTTCAAACGAATCAAAAAATACAGATTGGGTTAAAAATTTGTCAATAATTTCACTGGAAATAAAAACGAAGCCCAAACAACACAAAAAACTCAAGAAGCAGAACGCAAAGCCCAAGAAGAAAGATACAAAGCCCAAGAAGAAAAACGCAAAGCACAAGAAGCAGAACGCAAAGCACAAGAAGAAAAACGCAAAGCAAAAAATATAGAAGATGAATTAAATCGTTTGAAAAAGGAAATGTTAAATAAAAAATAAGATGTTTTTTTTATTTACTTTTTTGAGTAATTTTATTAAAATATTTTAAAATAACATTTTAATTTTTAAAGGATAATGAAGATTGCTATTTTCGCAGATATACACGGAAAAATGCTCTTGCCTTTTCGCCTTGTAGATTTGTACCAACAACAAACCAATACCAAAATAGACCTAATTCTGCAATGTGGTGATTTGGGGGCTTTTCCTGATACAAATAATATGGACAAGGCAACTTTAAAATACGCCCAATATGACAGAGATGAATTGGGTTTTTCACAAAATTGCGTAAAAATAAATCCAAAAATTGAGGCATTTTTAGAAAAATTAAACCTCAATATGATTTGTGTAAGAGGCAATCACGAAGACCACGATTTTTTGGATAATTTGGAAGAAAAATCACCAGAAACAGAAGGTTTTTTTGCAATAGATGTCTATAAAAGAATTTTTGTGTGTAAAACTGCATTTTTTCAAAAAATAAATTTAGAAAATATCCAACAAACTCTGAATTTGGTCGGAATTGGACGAATAGGCGACAGAAAAAATCGTACTGAAAAAAGATTTATTCAACCAAATGAAAAACAAAATATTAAAAAATTACTAAAAACCAAAGAAATTATTGATATTTTAATTACACACGATAAAAATGAGAGTTCGCAAAGAGGTTTTGGTATGACCGAAATTGATGAGGTTTTGGAGAATTTGGTGGTTTTGTATCATTTTCACGGTCATACAGGCGAACCTTTTTCTATGAAAAAAATGGAAAATGGCATCACAACCCAAATAAAAATCAAAGAATTGGAATTTGATAATGAAGGTGTATTGCCAGAAGGTTGTATGATTATTTTGGAAAAAAAAGAAAACCAAGAATTTTCTTGTGAAATTGTACCAAAAAAAATTACAAACTTATTGCCAAAACACTTTTTTAATGGTGAGTGAAGCCCCCTAACCCCCAAAGGGGGAATAAAAAATAGGATTACGAGTTATAAATTTCAATTAAAAAATTCCCCCTTTGGGGGTTAGGGGGCTATTATTCATAAAAAAATACAAAAAAAAATTAAAAAAATTATATTTTAGAATAAAAATTTAAAATAAATCAAAAAAAAGTGTTTTTGTTAGACATTTAGGTTTTATTTTTGCAAAAGCGTTTTTTATAGCAATGCTCTTTCTTAAATCCTTCTATTCAGAAAATAATTTATTTGGTTAAATAATTTACTTGTAAAAATTTTATGGTTTATTCAAAAAAAATAACAGGCTTCCTATTGGGCTTGGGGATTTCTTTCTTATCTTGTTTTGATGCAGTTGCTGACCCAACAAAAGATACCTTGCACCCTGAACTCAAAAATTATGTGCCTACACTTCACCCTGAAATCGTAGAAGACCGCCTAAAATGCCTACAAAAAGACGTAAAACTAACTTACAACAAAGAAATTCTTAATCATATCAATTTTTATGCAGTAAAACAACGTAATTATACCAAAACCATCATAGAAAGAAGTAGTTTTTATTTTCCAATTTTTGAGGAAATTCTCAAAAAACACAATATGCCTGATGAAATAAAATATCTTTCTATTGTGGAATCAGCCCTCAAACCTCGTGCAGCATCTTGGGCAGCAGCAGTTGGACTTTGGCAATTTATTCCTGGAACAGGCAAACAATATGACCTCCAACAAGACCACTACATAGATGAACGTATGGACATCTACAAATCCACAGAAGCTGCTTGCAAATACCTCAAATATCTTCATAATATGTTTGGTGATTGGCAACTTGCTTTGGCATCTTATAATTGTGGCGAAGGACGTGTATTGCAAGCAGTAAGAATGGCAGGCGGAAAACCACACGACAAAAATATTGATTTTTGGAAAGTTTATAAATATCTTCCACAAGAAACCCGTAGTTATGTGCCTGCTTTTATCGCAGTAAATTATATAATGAATTACAGCAATGAGCATTTTATCTTTGGGGAAGATATGCAGGTTCATATTCCTTCTGATACAATCCACGTAAATCAATTTGTAAATATTGAAGAATTTGCTAAACAAATTGATGTACCCAAAGAACATTTGGAACAATTAAATCCACATTTGAAGAAAAATGCTATTCCAGCATACAAACGTAATTATCCATTGCGTTATCCTTCACACAAAAAAGAACATTTGGCAACCAATCGTCACGCAATTCTTTCAGCATCTAACAGAGCTTCACGCAGAGAAATGCTGTATGTTACACCTGAAAATATCGTTCCAAGCACCACAGAAGGCAAAACTAAAATCATTCACACCGTTCAATATGGCGAATCTCTCCCATCTATTGCTAATAAATATGGTGTAAGTGCGTGGAATATGCAAACGTGGAATAATATGCAAAGTGTGATGATTCACCCAAATCAAGCCCTTGCGGTTTGGGTATTGCCTAATAGCCCTTTTGCTAAAATGCAAAATAATAATGCTAATAATAACGTTGCAAAAAATAACGTAAATAACAACGTTGCAAAAGTAGCTTCAAATAATAATAAAGTACATATTATCCAAAGTGGTGATAATCTTTGGGATATTTCAAGTAAATACAATACAACCGTTGATAACTTGAAAAAATGGAATAAACTTTATGGTAATTTTATGCTAATGCCAGGTCAGAAAATAATTGTAAAACAATAATAATGTTGAATGATAAATGTTAAATGATGAATGAAACATCCATTTTTTAATGTTGAATGAAAACAGCCATTTGAAAATTTATAAAAAAAACTGCATTTTTGTAAAAAAATGCAGTTTTTTTTGTCTAAAAATTTATTTTATACAAACGAAAATTTTAATATTTTTGCCTTTTCAATCTATTTTCAATATTTTTGTATAAAAAATGTATTTAAAAGAATTAAAATTAAAGAACATTGTATTTTTAATTCCTAATTCTTAATTCCTAATTCTTAATTAATGAATATTCACCCTGATTATGAGGTTGTAGTAGGCTTAGAAGTCCACGCACAGCTCAAAACTAATACAAAGGCTTATGTAAGCGATAGCACCGAATACGGTGCATTGCCCAATACACATATTAGCGTAATTACGCTTGGACACCCAGGCACATTACCAAAAGTAAACGAAAAAACAGTTGATTATGCAATTAAAATGGGTATTGCCACAAATTGCGAAATCACAAGACATAATGTATTTGCACGCAAAAATTATTTTTATCCTGACCTTCCAAAAGGTTATCAAATTACACAAGATAAAGACCCTATTTGCCAAAAAGGCTATATTGATGTGAAATGCAAAGATGCTGATGTAAAACGCATTGGTATTACGCGTATTCACATGGAAGAAGATGCAGGAAAATCAATGCACTTGGCGGAAGAAATTGATACACTTGTAGATTTTAACCGTGCAGGTGTGCCTCTTATTGAAATCGTAAGCGAGCCAGATATTCGCAACACAGAAGAAGCGTATTTATATTTGCAAGAAATTCGTAGGCTTGTGGTGTATTTGGACGTGTGTGATGGCAATATGGAAGAAGGTTCTTTGCGTTGTGATGCCAATATTTCTGTTAGAAAAAAAGGCGAAACAAAATATAATACAAGGGTTGAGGTCAAAAATATGAACTCTTTTCGCAATGTGCAACGTGCCATAGAATACGAAGCTCAACGCCAAATAGAATTGATAGAAAGCGGAAAACAACATACCATTATTCAAGAAACACGTAATTTTGACCCAAATACAGGCAAAACCGCAGGAATGCGTACCAAAGAAAATCTCAATGATTATCGTTATTTTCCTGAGCCTGACCTTACGCCTGTTATTATTTCTGATGAATGGCTCAAAAGGGTAGAAAGTGAAATGCCAGCCCTTCCTAAGGCACTTTTTGATAAATTTACAAAAGAGTACAAACTTTCGGATTATGATGCCCTTGTATTGATTGAAAACAAAGAAATTGCCCTTTATTTTGAAGAATTGGCACAAATTACCCCAAATTACAAACAAGCGTGTAATTGGGTTACTACCGAAATAAAAGGTTATTTGAATGAAATGGCGTTAAGTTTAGAGAAATTTTCTTTGAAACCTACACATATTGCGGAACTTATTGAACTTGTGCAACAAAATAAAGTAAGTCATAGCATTGCATCTCAAAAAATATTTCCTATTTTGGTAAAAAATCCTGAAAAAACACCAGAAGAAATTGCCAAAGCTGAAAATTTATTGTTGGACAATGATGCTGATGCCTTGAAATCCATCATAAACGAAGTAATAAATATGTTTCCTGACAAAGTAAAAGAATACAAAGCAGGCAAAAAAGGACTTTTGGGAATGTTTATGGGGGAAATTATGAAAAAAACAAAGGGAAAAGCTGACCCAAAAACTACAAACCAAATACTTGCGGAAATGTTGGATAATTAGGAATTAAGAATTAGGAATGAAAATCAAGGTATCAGGAAACAGGTGGCAGGAAAATACAAATTATTTTTTATCAATACCCAATTACTGATACCTAATAACTGACTACTGATTACTATGAAATTTGTATTGATTTTAATGTTTTTTTGTTTTGCAACAAATATTTTTGAAGTCAAAAGCCAAGAACTTTCCGAAGATTTTGGTTTTGAGGTGGATAGTGTGCGTGATGAATCACGCATACAATATTTGCGTTTTTTGGAATTGGGTGTAAGTCCTAATTCGTACAGTGGAGATTTGGGGCAATTTCAAAAATGGACAGCTTGTTATCACATTGGACTAAAATTTAACCACGCTCCACGTCTAAATGGTCGTGTAGGATTTCATTTTGGGGCAATTACAGGCGAAAATCGTACTTATCAATACACAGGTACAAACGAAAAAACCACACCAAATAATTTTTTTAGGACTAATCTTTTGGGTGCAGAATACGAATTGCAATATCATTTCCTAAAAAAACATAATTTTGGGGTGTATTTAAGTCAAGGAATTGGTTTTATGCAATTTACGCCAAGAGATGAAGATGCTAAAAAATACAGTGATTTGATTTTTACACGTGATGTTGATGAAACCTATTCTTCCAATGCGTTTTATTTACCTACAAGCATAGGAGCATATTATTTGCTCAAAAATGGCTACGGAATGGGCGTGCAGGGCGGAATGGTAAATCCAATGACAGATTATTTAGATAATATTAGTAATTGGGGCAATAAACAAGGCAATGACCAAATTCTTCGCATCAAATTTTTTGTATTAGCTCCCTTAAAAATGGCTTTTCCTAAAAGAATTCCAAAAAAACGTAAAGCAGAATTAAGAACGCATTTTTAATAATGGTGAATTGTAAATGGTAAATGGTGAATGAAACAGC
>JAAFIN010000196.1 GCA_013297825.1 Cytophagales bacterium | reverse complement strand
GTAAGTTTATTTTTTTTGCGTTTGTAGCTTGTAACTGACACGTATGGAATGCCAATTTTATCACAACAGGCTTGCGTACAAGTAATTTCTTTTCCTATGGCAATCGTTTTTTTATTTTCATCAATTTTGTAAGTTCCGCCACAACCATTTACATCAAAATTAAAAGAAACTGCATCATTTTTTCCAAAATGTATATAAAGATTGTTTTTTTCAATATTGGTCATTTTTTTTGATTTTTCTTGTGGAATTTCTACAACTTGCCATCTGGTATCAATCAAAGTTTGGCTAAAAGCCATATAATTTAGAAAAAAGAAGTATAAAAAAAATAAATTTTTCATAATATTAGAATAAAATTTTGATTTTTAATTATTTTTTAAAATATTTTATTTCAAAATGGTTTTAAAATGATAAAATATTTTTGTAAAATTAACTTATTTTTTATTTAATCAAAAATATAACCAAAAATTTAGCTTTGGACAGTCTGTCTAAGCCTTAGACAAATTGTCCAAGCCTGTTTTTAAAGTTTTTTTCTAAATTTCTTCAAAAAAAATATAATTCTGAAAAGCAACTAACAAAAATTTTAAAAAAAGCATCATTTTAGCCTCTTTTTTGTGAGTTATCCACATTTTAAAAATACCAAAAAGACAAGCAAAATACACCAAACACAATACATCAAAAGTTATCCACATAGTTATCCACATTTTTAACAATCATTCAAAATCATTATTTTTATTTTTTAAATTTAAAATTTTCAAAATATTATTTTGTTTGAAAATTAAAAAAAATATCTTCAAAACATTTTAACTTTGCAATGTGTTTATAAACGGTACAAAGTGGTCAGGTATCAGGTATCAGTAAAAAGGCAAAAATAATCCATTTAAAAAGGTATATTTTGCTAAAAATAAAAAAATCACTTTTATTTGAATATAACAAATTTTTAAATCATAATAACTTTTATAATTCCCCTAAATTCCCCCTTTGGGGGTCAGGGGGCTTCTTTTTTTTATGTCTAACAACGAAGACAACGATTTGCCAAATGAAGATTTTATCAATCCCATTGATGGCAAAAAAATCGCACAAAATCCTTCGCTTTTGCCTTATGCACACACTGTAGGCGGTGCAGTTATCAGACCTACTGAACAAGGTGCGATAAAAGGAAAAGCACTTGATGCAATGGCTCAACAAACTGACCGCCAAATGCAACAACTTTATGACCAAATGCAAACTTTAGCTACACAAGCCAAAAAATTACAAATACGTGTTGAAGTTTCTAAAAATATTTATGAAGCTGAAATGCGTTTTGAACCTGTGATTGGACACAAATATTGTGTGTATTTACGTGAAAATGGGCATTATTTCCTTTCTATGGTAGAACCTCAACAATGGGGACGCAGTGCGCAAGGCAAATTTGAATTTGTTGCAAAAGCCCTTTTGCTTGCTGACCACACTTGGGAGGTTTTGGAGGAAACCATTAGAGTGGCAGAGGAGGAGTAAAAAAGGTGTCAGGAGAAAGTAATCAGGTATTAGAAAAGTTGTCTTTTCCCTCAAAAGATAATTTTTTGAATTTGGCTGTTTCATTCACCATTTACAATTCACCATTTACCATTAAATTTGGCTGTTTCATTCCTAATTCTTAATTCCCAATTAAAATTCCGCATCATAACTCATTTCCCAGCGTTCTTTGAGTTTTCCGCCATTTTGAAGATTAAGAAAAAACATTTTTTCAGCAGGTTTAAAATTTTTTACATCACTTCCGTCCCATTTTCCATTTTGGTTTTGGTCAATGATAACACGCATTTGATAAGTACCTGCACCCAGAAAATTAAACTCAAATTTTTTGGTATTTTGGGCTTCTTTTAATACTTTTCCACCTGCGTCAAGAAGTTGGATAATATAATTTTTTTCTTTGGTATTTACCTTTCCGCTTATGCTTGCGTAATTCGCAGAATTTTTGCGTGTAAATGTTTGATTGAATTTTTGGCTGGTGTCTTTTTCAACGCTTACAAATGCCACACTATCCGCAAAAAGATGGATATTTTCCTTAAAATTCATCAAACGACCTTTTGTGATTTTTAGCTTAAATTGGTCTTTATATTCATTCCAATTTCCTAAACTTGATATATTATATTTTTTCAAAGTATCTTTGTCCAAACGAATATAAAGCCTTGTGCTATCAAAAGAAAGCACAGGTTTATCAAAATTTATCAAAATCTCTGCCTCAGTTTCTATACCATTTGTAGGTGATTCTGCTTTGGGCAACCAAGTATATTTTGAGCCTTTTTGTTTGTTATTGCCTTTTTTCTTTTGATTTTCTTTACGTTCTTTATTTTCTTTGTCTTTTTCTTTTTTGTCTTTTTCATTATCAAAAGCGAATTTCAAAGTATCTTTTTTTACATTTCCAACGCTGTCTTTTACCGTGATATAGGTTATAATGGTATCTTTTATGGCAAATTGATTAAAAAGTTGTACCGTTTTTTTATCAGGATTGAGGTTATAAGCAAATTTATCTTTTTCAGAAAATAAAACCTCTGTAAGTCCTTCACTGTATTCCACAGAATAGCTTTTTGCTACATTAAATTGCTTGCTAATTTCTGGTTTTGTGTGGTCTTCTTTTGCCAAAAAGAACTTAATGCTATCTATTTTATCTTTTGTTTTCAAATCCACAATTTCCTCCAAAAAACCAATTCTTTCAGGTTCTTCGTAAGTTTGGTTGCTATTTTTATCCTCCCAAGCATACAAACGATAATTATCTGCTTTGATATTTTGGATATAAAAAACGCCATTTTCATCAGCCAACGCATAATAATAAGGTGGGTGTTTTTGGGGAATAAGCGTGTCATTGACAGGATAAAGCCCAATAATGGCATCTTTGGCAGGTTTATCATTAAAAAGAAATTTCACTTTGCCTGAAATTTTGGCAGAATCCAATATTTCGCCTGTACTAAATGCTAAATGTGGCGGATTTAATTTTGTGGTATCTTGAAAAGCAATATTTCCTTCGGTAATATCTGTAATTCCTTGCCTAAAATTGATATTATAAGTTGCATTTTCTTTTAAAGGTTCTTTTAAAGAAAGTGTCAATCTATTTTTTTTGAAAGAATATGTATAATCTTTAATTGGAGGCGTAATAAGCAGATTTTTAGAAAGTTCTTTTTCCTTAATCCATTCACTAAATTCCAAAATAATAATATTTCCTTTGAATTGTTTTGAAAGATTTTTTGGAAAACTATTTATCACAATGGGCGAAAGTGTGTCTTTGTCGCCTCCTGTGGGGGCTACTCGGTTGGCACAGCTCCAAAAAAAAATAATGGTAAATGGTAAATGGTAAATGGTAAATAGAACAGCCTTTTTCAAAATAATAAATGATAAATGATGAATGAAACAGCCAAAGTCTGAATCAGGATTTACAGGATTAACAGGATTAGAAGATTAACAGGATTTTTATTAAATTTTAAATATTTTCAGCCTTAAACTCTTTAAAACTTAAATTTTTAAATGCTAAAATGGCTTTTTCATTCATAATTCATAATTCATAATTCATAATTAATTTTCCATTTTCTTCACTTGTTCAATCATTTCTTTGATATGAACAGCACTTTGGAAAAAATTTTCATACGTTGCGAATACTTTATGGTCTTTGTCCAAAAGAAAAGTAACACGCCTCGTAATACCAATCAAAGGCACTAATGCCCCAAAATCACCTGCAACTTTGCCTTTGGTATCAGCCAAAAGTTCAAAAGTCAGTTTGTTTTCTTCTTTAAATTTAAGATGTGTTTCTACGGTGTCCCTGCTAATTCCTACGACATCAATCCCCAAATTTCTAAAAAAACCAATATTATCCCTAAAATCACAAGCCTCTGCGGTGCAAGTACTTGTAAAATCTTTTGGATAAAAATATATAATACAAGGTTTTCCTGCAAAATCTTTGGACAATGTAAAATCACTACCTGATGTAGAGGCTAATGTAAAATCAGGTGCTTGGGTTGGTGGTTTGAGTGCCATATTTTTGTTTAAAAAATGTTTTTTTGCAAAATTACATCTAAAAAAATAAAAGACCTAAAAAAAATAGACTTACCAAGTTTTTCAAACTTGGCAAGTCTAAAATTCCTTTTAGAATTAGAGGACTTTTTTTTTATTGTGGAGTTTCTGATGCACTTTGAAAATAAATTTTCGTATTGCGAAGCATCATTTTTGCGGTTTCTTGGTTTTTTGGGTCTATAGGATTGCTAAAAGCATAAAGTTCTTCAAGTTGTTGCAATTTGCCCAATGCTTCAGGCAAAGCAGTAAAACTATTTTTTTCTATCCAAAGCAATTTAAGATTTTTCAATTCGCCAACTTGTGGAGGTAGCGTATTGAGGCTATTATTACCAAGCATAAGCACTTCTAATTTTTGGTATTTTGTAAATTGCATAAAACTTTTTGCCCAATTTAATTTTGGAATTTCCATCAAGGTTAAAGTATGCAATTTTGGCATTGTTGCAAGGCTTTCAGGCAATTCTACAAGTGGATTGCGGTCAAGATAAAGCGTGCCTAATGCAGGTAAAAGTGCGATTTTTTCAGAAATTTGTTTTAAATCATTATCTTTCAAAAATAATTCATTTAAAGTAGGCAATTTGCTCAATATTTCAAATGCTTGTTCAAAATTCAATTTTGGATTAGCGTCAAGCCACAATGCTTTTAGTTTTTTGAGGTTTGAAATGCTTTCAGGAAGTTCTTTGATATTGTTTCCTGTAAGTTCTAATTCTTCCAAATTAGGCAAATCTTTGATAATTTCGCATACTTTGCGAAAATCAAGGCGTGGATTGTTACCCAAAAAAAGGCTTTTTAAATCTTTTAATTTGCGAAAATCAGCAGGAAAATCTGTAAGATTTTGTCCTGAAAGTTTCATTTGGGTTACACCATCAGGTTGTTGTATGGCTTTTTCCATAGAAACCATACGGTCTTCTATAGGAATTTCTTTTTTGTCTTTATTTTCTACTTTTTTCTCATCATCTTTTTTGGTTGTGGCATTATCACAAGCATTGAGAGAAATAAGGCTAAAAATGACAGGAATTAACAGAATTTTATTTTTTAAGAACATAGTTTTTTAATTTGCTTATTATTTTTATTAAAAAAAAATTAACATATTTTTTTATACGATTTTTTTTGAATTTTGATTAAAAAAATTCAAAAATAATAAAACTTTGGAAACTACAAAAATCTTAAAAATATCATTTTTGTCATAGTGCATCAAATTTTGACCACTTTTTTGAAAAATCAATAAATGCACATTTTTTATTTGCAATTTCTAAAAATCATTATAAAATTTCACGTGGGTAGTTGTTGATTTTGAGATATTTTTTCCATTTTTGTCATAAGCAATCCACCAACCACCTTCTGAAAGTTTTACAAGTCTTTTGGCTTCTTTTTCTAATCCATAACCCAAACGCTTGCTTAAAATACGCAAATAACGAATTTTACCATTTTTAGACATCTGAAATTTCACAATCACAATGCCTTGAATATTTTTCTTTTTTGCTTTTGGAGGATATTTTAAGTTATTTTTTATAAAACTTTCCCAAGCAAAAATCCCTGTTGCATATTTGGGTTCAGCATAAAACGCCAATGTGTTTTCTATTTTTATAGATTTAACTTCTACGTTTTCATTTTGAGCCAAAACTTTAAAAGTTAAAAAGTAATAAAAGGCAAAAAACAACAAAATTTTATTTTTAAGCATCATTTTAAAATATATTTTCGGTTAAATTTTCTAAAAACATTGTAAAATTTTGGTATGCAAATTCCCAAATGCCATTGATTTTTAAAACATAAATTTTTTGACTTTCAGGTAATTCATCTACTTTGTACGCCCACGCAATAGAAGCTATTTCTTTATGTTCAATATAATGCTCACAATAATCTGCAATGCACACAAAACCATTTTCATCAATCAAATCTCCTTCTCCTGTAAGCATTGGAAAAATATCGGGACTTGTGATGCTATAAACTGCAAAATCACCTTTTTCTAAATACATCAAAAATCCACCAAATTGTCTTTGAAAATCTAAAAAATTCTCACAATGGACAATATTAGGGCATTTTTTTATCAATTTTTGAATATCTTGTTCAATCATTTGGGGCAAAGCACCTATCTCTATGTTGTATTTTTGGGATAAAATTTTAATAATTGGTTTAAAATCTTTCATTTTTTAAGTGTATGAGATATTTTTTATTTTCACAAAATACAACAAAAAAACTAAAAAACAACCAATTATTTTAATCATTTTTTAAGTTTGTGTGTTTTTCACACATTATTTTTTTATTTGGAAATAAAAAGATAATTTTGTTCAAAATAAAAAACAAAATTTATGACCTACGCAGAAATCCTTACCATAGGCGATGAAATCCTTTATGGACAAATTACCAATACCAACGCTAAATTCATTAGTTCAGAATTGGACAAAATTGGTATAAAAGTTATTCGTCATACCTCAGTAGGCGACAAAGAAAGTGAAATATTAGCAGGATTGTATGATGCTCAAGAACGTGCTGATGTGATTATTATGACAGGCGGATTGGGTCCCACAAAAGATGATATTACAAAGAAAACTATTGCAAATTTTTTTGGTGCAGAACTAATTTTTGACCAAAAAGTAATGGATATGATTGCAGGAATGTTTCAACGTTTGGGTAGAGAAATGGCTGAAAATAATAAAGTTCAGGCGTATGTTCCTGCAAATTGTGAAGTGCTTTATAATCTTTGGGGAACTGCCCCTGCGACTTGGATAGCAGAGAAGGGAAAAGTATTTGTTTCAATGCCAGGTGTGCCTGTTGAAATGGAAAAAATCACAACTGAATTGGTTATTCCAAAATTGCAAAGTTTTTTTAAAACACCAAATATTACGCACAAAATTATTCACACTATTGGAATAGGTGAATCATCTTTGGCTGAAAAAATAGAACAATGGGAGGATAATCTGCCTTCACATATTGGTTTGGCGTATTTACCACATTTTATGCAGGTGCGTTTGAGGCTCACAGGCGTAGGCGAGGACAAAGACAAACTTCAACAAGAAATAGATGAACAAGCCCAAAAAGTATTGCCTTTAATTGAAAAATATGTTTTTGGATATGATACTGACACCATTGAAAGTGTAATTGCATCATTATTAAAAGAAAATAACAAAACCATTAGCACTGCAGAAAGTTGCACAGGAGGATTTTTGGCACATAATTTTACCAAAATTGCAGGAAGTTCAGCGTATTATATGGGCGGTGTGATAAGTTATAGCAATGAAAGTAAAACAAACCTTTTGGGTGTAAATCCTGATACTATTGAACAATTTGGAGCAGTAAGCGAGGAAACCGTTAAGGAAATGGCAGAAGGTGTGCGAAAAAGATTAGGAACCGATATTGGTGTGGCTACAAGTGGTGTAGCAGGCCCTGATGGCGGTACGCCTGAAAAACCTGTTGGCACGATTTGGATTGCGTATTCAGATGAAAAAGGTACTGTTGCCAAAAAATTACAACTCATCAGAGATAGAATGTTGAATATTCAATTTACGTCTGTTTTGGTGTTAGATTTGATTAGGAAAAACATCAAATAAATGGTAAATGGTGAATTGTAAATGGTGAATGAAACAGCCATTTTTAATGGTAAATTGTAAATAGTGAATAAAACAATAAAAATGTGAGTTCAAAAAGTTTAAAAAATGGTCTTTACCGTAATTTATGAAGGTCTGACCATTTTTTAAACTTATTTTTTTATTTGTTATCAATCATTCCAAGACCACTTTTGCGAATGATTTTTCTTTCTGTGAGGTCTTTGGCAATATTATCCAATAAACCATTTATAAAACTTTTGCTTTTTGGGGTGCTGTATTCTTTTGAAATTTCTATGTATTCATTGATAGAAACTTTTACAGGAATACTGTGTGCGTTGATAAGTTCAGAAATACCTATTTTCAAAATGGCTTTGTCTATTCTTGCAAAACGTGCAATCGTCCAATTTTGTGCTTTTTCTTGAATATATCCTTCGTATTCTACTTCATTTTTGATAGCATTGGTATAAAGGTCTTGCATAAATGCCTTATCTTCGTTCCAATTACGTGTAATGTGATGCAATTCAAAATCAGAATGTAGTTCATTTTCAATATTTTTAATGGTTTTGATGACCATATTTTGGATAACATCTACATCTTCGTCCCAATGCAAAAGTTGGGAACTTCCCCACGAAAACATCTGTGAATTGATGGTATCGTGGTGTGTTTGGAGAAGAACATACACATCATCATCATTCCATTCTACGTCCATCACATCAAAAAGTTTTGCGATACCTGCGGTTATTGCGTTGGTATTTTTTGGGTGATTGGCGGTGCTATGCAGATAATTTTCGCCTAAATATTGTGAAAAAGCATCTACAATCGCTCTAATGATATGTTCTATCACATTTTCAGGGCTTCCTTCTTTAAAAAGTTCGCCTTGTGTGATAGCTCTTTCTTTTCTTTGTGCAGATTTGAAAGCATCTTTTCTGATAATGTCAGTTTTTTGTTTGAGGCGAAAAGTAAGAATATTTGCTAATTTATCTTCTTCTTTTTGGTTTTCTTCATCAGAAATCATACTTAAAAAACTTCTTGCAATGTTATTTACAGCATTTTCAATGATACGCAAAGTACCTTCTAAGGCGTGTTTTTCTAACATTTTTCTTGCAATTTTGTAGTGAATACTACAATCTTTAACACTATAATTATACACAGATTTTTTTCCAAAAATAATATTTGAAAAAATATGCAAAATTATTTCTTTGTCCTGTTCAAATGTAGTGCCTTTTTGAAGGTGATAAGCATTATAAACTTCGTCAGCTTTGAGCTGGGTAATGTACCAATCTCTTATAAATTCGTGTTCTTTTTCCCAAGTGATATTTTTTTGTGAAAACAAAATATGAAGTTTGTCGTGTTTTTTGAGTGCTTGCACAAGTAGATTTTTTTCCATTTTAAAATCTCCTCTTTCTTCATATTTACGAATATGCGAATTTTGAACTGCTATTTTTTCGTTGGCTACAAGTTCGGTAAGGTCAATAGCAAGTTTTAGAAATTTTGCATAAATTTCGTATAATTTTTCTGTATTTTTTACCAAATTAAGATGGTTATTTTCTTTGGCAAGTCGCACCGCATTTTTGTAATATTGAATACCTTTGAGGGTTGCGTTGCGAACTTTGGAGGAAAGCCCTGCAATGGCTAAAAAGTCATTTTCATTGTTATAATATTGCAAAAAATACTTTTGGGCATCTTGGCGTTGTTCTGCTAATGTATCTTCATTGATGTAATCTTTTTCTGTCCAAGTAGGTTCCAAAATGCTGTGAATGTGTTGGCGTGAGCGTTCAAATTCTGCTTCACGAGTGTTTTCAAAGGCATACAAAGCCTGCATAGCTTTTACACGGAGATGATGACGATTTAGCATGACAAAGAGCGTTTTTTATTTTTTTGAATATTTGATTGACTAAAAAAACAGAATTTTTATTTGTAAAAATGTTTTTTTTGTGCAAAATTACATTTTTTTTCTTTTTTTTCAAAAAAAAATCGCCAAACAATAAAATATTATTTGGCATATTTTTAATTAGGAATTAAGAATTAGGAATTATGAATGAAACCACAAAAGACAAATTAAGAATTACAAATAAAAAAATGGCTGTTTCATTCAACATTAAAAAATGGCTGTTTCATTTATCATTCACCATTTATTTGTATTTTTTCGCATCTTCTGGGCTTAATACTTCTTCCAAAGCTACACGTTTGCCATCTTTGTATGCTGCAACGATAGGGCGATATTTTGGATTAGAACGCATATCAATTTGCAACAA
>JAAFIN010000195.1 GCA_013297825.1 Cytophagales bacterium | reverse complement strand
CATATTACAAATTTTTGTTTATGCTTCCACGTGATTTGCTGGGTTGGGTGCTTATTTTTATACTTTCCAATCGCATCAAACACACCAAAGGCTTTTTTTGGACTGCAATGAGTGTAGGAGCAGGTGGGTATTTCGTTTATACCCAAACAATATTTGGTGTTCCTTTTTCTAAAATTTTACCTGATTTTTTTAAGGAAAAAAAAGAAATTATTTCTCAAAATAATACCTCAAAAAATGACCAAGACGGTGAGCTTTTGGTGGATATGAAAGAAATTGGCGATAAATCTGCTCTTTTTGCAGTTATCAAAAAATACAAAGCAAGTTTTACCACTGCATTTCCTGATGTAAAAGATGCAAAAAATACATTTTTAGATGATTATATTTTGATAAATCTTCCTGAAAATGCAGATATTAACGCATTTACAAAAGAATTATTGGCTACAAATGAAATTGATGACGTAGAAAATAACGAAATTGTATCACTTAGTCCATTGGAAACTACACCAAATACTACCAAAAATACACAAAATAAAGCAACCAACGACCCACGTGTTGCGGAACAATGGCATATTCAACAATTTCAACCCAAAGAATATTTTGATTTATTTTCAAAAAAATCTTTGAAACCAAAGAAAAAAGCAAAAATCGCAATTTTGGATACAGGTGTTGATGCTAATCACGAAGATATAAAAGGAAATTTTGTTTCCATAGATTCAAAATCTGACAAAGACCGCCATAGTCACGGAACGCATTGTGCAGGTATTGCGTCAGGTGTGGCAAATAATGGAATTGGTATTGCATCTTTTATTCCTTCCAATGATTGGGTACAGGTTTCAAGTGTAAAAGTGCTTAATGACAACGGTGGAGGCACACAAGCAGGAATTATTAGAGGAATTTTGAAAGCGGTAGATGGCGGTGCAGATGTGATTTCAATGTCTTTGGGTGGATATTCTACTGACAGGGCGCAACGTGCTTATAATGAGGCTTTTCGTTATGCAAAATCAAAAGGCGTAATCGTGGTAGTTGCTGCGGGCAATGAAAGCCAAAATGCTAAAAATGTGGTGCCAGCAAGTTGTAAAGACGTTATTGTGGTTACAGCACTTACTTCTCAAAACCAAAAAGCAGATTTTTCTAATACCATTGAAGATTTGAAAATGGGCATCGCAGCACCAGGACACGAGATTTTATCTACAATTCCAAAAAATGGTTACGCAAGTTATAGCGGAACTTCAATGGCTACGCCTTTTGTAGCTGGTTTGTTGGGTATGATGAAATCAATTCGCCCTGATATGGACGCAGAAACCGCTCATAAAATTCTTGTAAAAACAGGCAAAGAAACATCACAAACCAATCTTACAGGTAAATGTGTAATGCCTTTGGCGGTTATGAAAGAATTGAAAAAATAATTTTTTTTTAAGGTGTAAGGTATAAGGAGAAAGTACAAAACACCAAATAAAAAAACATCTGTTAAATTTTTAAAATAAGGTGTAAGTAGTAAGGGGAAAGGTGTAAGGAGAAAATACAAAGTAGCCAAAATACAAAACATCAAATTAGAAAAAAACATCTGTTAAATTTTCAAAATTTAACAGATGTTTTTTTGTTTTAAATCTTAAACTTTTGAATCTTGAACTTTTGAACTTTGAACTTTGAACCTTGAACTTTTGAGCTTTTGAACCTTGAACCTTTGAACTTTGAACCTTTGAACTTATTTCAATCCATTAACCAAATAATTTAAAATTTGATTGTCAGTAGTAGGATTTAAAAATGGAATTGTTTTATATTTTGGGGGATTTATCATACCTCTTGCGACCATTTCGTTGATGGTATCAATATAACCCAAAGAAGTTTTGCCAACAAGTAGATTTTCAAGGCTTTTGCCTGATTTCCAATAATTTAACAAATCCCTAAAACCTCTCAAATACAAATAATCTTTAGTAAAACCACCGCCACGATAAATTCTTGTTGCAAGATAATACGCATTTTCAGATTTTTGGTTGTATTCTTCCACCAGCATACGATAGGCATCTTTAAACTCGTAACCTCTTGTACGCATATTGACAAGCAAAACCCTTAGCCCTAATTCCTGTAAGCGTGTAATGGTAATATTTCCTGATAAATATTCACTCAAAATCGCTAATCCTTCCTGCGTAAGTGTATTAAGTGGTAATCCCAAACGAAAAAGTTTGATAGGTTGTTCTCTTGCGTTGAGCGTAGTAAGCATATGCACGCCTATTTCGTGATGCACAAGTGCCTGACTATTTCGTTTTGAAAACATTGCACCTTTTTTCAAAAAAAGCGTTTTTTTGCCATTATTGACAAGTGCTTTTGAGGTCATTTTATTAGAAAGTTCTATTTTAAAAGGAAAACCATATACTTCTGCACTTTTGGCAAAAATATCTATTGCCTGCTCTGCAGGGATATTTTCTGCATCAAATTCATCTAACATATTGGGCGAATTGATGAGAAAAAGGGCATTTTTCACGTCTTGTTCATTTGGACTTCCAAAATACCTTAAAGAATTATAAAAAAACTTTTCTGTTCCCAAACCTGAAAGCATATCTACCTTGTCAGCATACGAATCAATCACATCTTTGTACATATTTTGGAGGTGAATGTCGTCTATAAGTTCAACAGGCACACGATAAAATTTTCTTTTGAGTTCAAAAGGATTTACAGAAATATAAGAATACTGAAATTTTGGGTTTTGGGTGCAATTATTCGCAAAAAAACGCTTTTTTTCTTGTTCAATATTCACAGGATTGACATAAGAAAGTATTTCAAATTCAGATGCCAATTCATAAATTCGTTCATCTATTTGTAATAATTGGGGTTCTAAGGTGGAAGAAAGCAATCCGTTTATGTTGGCAACTTTGAGCGTAGTTTTCTTTTGGATAAATTCCAAAGCGTGGTTTAAAATTGCTTTTTTTAATCCTTGTGTGATGGCATCAATCACCACAGGAAAAAAATCACCTTTTTCTTCATTGCAATACACTTTTTTGATTTCGGTTGCCAAAACCAATGTATTAGAAAAATTTTTTGTGATATATTCTAACAAATAACCTCTACCATGGAATACATCATTGATTTTTACGGTGCTTTCTATTTCAGGGAGTTGTATTTTTTCTAATTCTTTTTGCCAAGATTTCACAAAATTACCAAATTTTCTATTGTCTATTTTTTCAGTACCAATATTAAACATAGGTGTTTCACGCTCAATTTTTTTATAATTAAATGCGTGAATATCATACACCACACAAGCCTGAAATTTACTTTCAAGTTTTTGAAGTAAAACACTTATTACAGTATAAAAATTTTGGTGTTTTTGTAATGCTTTTTTTTTTTCTGCTTCGGTGAGTGCTTTTTTCCAAACTTTATACCCAAATGCTTCTTCATAAATCGCATTTTCAGGACTACGATTGAGGTCATATTCATAACGAGAATCCAATCCTTGTGCCATAATAGGCATAGAAACCACAAAATCTTCTGTGTGAGGGTCTTCTTGATATTTGCGTTTACGTTGAGAAATGGCAATATTTTTTTTTGCTTCTTTTCTAATTTTACTACCGCTATGTGTGGAAAAACAAACATAAGGGACGTATTCCTCTATTTTGAGGGCAAAACCTTCATCAAGGTCAGTTAAAAGTTCAAAAGTTTCTTCATTTTGGATTTTTTTGCAAATTTCTTCTATGGAAAATTTAGGCATTAACATAAAGAATGGGGAATTAGGAATTAGGAATGGTTTAAAATTATGTATTTTTTTGAAAAAACAAGATTTTTTTTGACTTTTCTTTAATTTTTTATGGGGTGAGGTAAAAAAAAATACAAAAATCATCAAAAAAACGTAAATTTGAACTTTTGAACCCTGAACTTACTTTTTATGAAAATCAAAAAACTAATTTTAAAAAATTTTAAAAAGTTCAAAGATTTAGAAATTATTTTTAAAGATTTGGATTGTGTGGTGGGAACAAATAATAGTGGGAAATCCACGATTTTGCAGGCGTTGGCACTTTTTGATTTTTGTCTGCACCAATGTTTAGTAAAAAATAATGGAAAAGGTTTTGAATTAAAAAATCGTTCTCTCATTGAGGAAGATGTCGTTATTTTCCCTTTTAGATACGCAACAGATTTGTGGTACAATAAAAAAAGTGATTATGAAACAGAAAAAACAAAAACTTTTATTTCCATTTCTATAGAAATTATTGTAATTTTTGAAAATGATAAAAGCGTAGAAACTAACATTGAATTGCAAAGTTATAATAGATTTTTTATACAAGTTTCTACTGAAATACAACAAAATTGGTTAGAAGAATTACACAATTTCAAAATATCTTATTTGCCTGTTTTTTCTGCATTTTTACCCAAAGAAGAAAAAAGAACTATTATAGCCATACGCAACGAACTTGCAAGGGGAAATGTAAGTGTTGTAATCCGAAATATGCTTAATTCTCTCAAAGAACAAAATAAAAGTGTGGAACTTATTAGAATTTTAATCAATACTTTTCCATTTGTCAAAAATCTAAAAATAGAATTTGACGAACAAAGTATGCAATATATAGATGTAAGCTACAAAGAAGAAAATGCTACAAAAGAATTTGATATTTTTTTGGCAGGTAGTGGTTTTCAGCAATTTATATATCTATTTGGATTTATTTTGTTAGAAAGCCCAAATATTATTTTGCTTGATGAGCCTGATGTGCATTTACACGGTGATTTACAAAAAACGCTTTTTTTAGAATTACAAAATCTTGTTGAAAATCATCAAAAACAAGTTATTTTTGCTACACACGCCAGAGATTTGATTACAAGCACAAATACTGAAAATATTATCCATTTGCAAAATGGCACACCAAAAAGGCTAAAATTGGATTACCAAATGTACCAACTTTTAGATAATTTAGGTTCTTTAGATAATAATCAACTCATAAAATTACAGGAATTTAAAAAAATATTGGTGGTAGAAAATAGAATTGATTGGGAAATTTTAGAGATTTTTGGGGAAGAATTATTAGAAAATGGAATGATGCAACAACTGCGAAATCGTCTTACCATTTATTACGCAGAAGGAAATCCTTATAAACAAGATTTGCCCAAATTTCAAAAATCTTTGCAACAAATGTTTATAGAAAAAGGTGAAGCAGTCAAAATATTTGCCATTTGCGATAGAGATTATTTTCCTCAAATTGAAGTAAAATCTTTTTTGGAAACTCGTAAAAATGACAAAAATTACCAACATATTTCTTATCATATTTGGCAAAAAAACGAAATTGAAAATTATCTGTTATCTGAATATGCTTTTTTGAGTTTTATAAAAAAAACAAAAAACGATTTTAATGTAAATATTATTAAAGAAAAATTGGAAGAATGGGCTGAATTACAAAAAATTGAGATTACAGACAAATTATCAGACGTTTTTAAACAAATACACAAAGATTGGAACGTTTCCACCTGCAATGAAAAAGCAAGGGAAGAAGTAGGAAATCGTTGGGAAAATGATAAATTGGGTTTGGTAGATGCAAAAAAAATGCTTGGAAAAATGTCAGAATGGTTTAATCAAAATGGTGCAGATTCATTTTCTGTTAAAACTATCGCTTACAAATATCCAATAAATACTTTACCAACTGAAATAAAAGAACTATTTGAAAAAATTTGTGTTTTTGCAGGAATAAATACGAATGATAAATGATAAATGAAACAGCCAACAGCCTTGTCATTGTGTAGCAATTTATATGTTTCTTTCCTTGAACTTTTGAGCCTTGAACCTTGAACTTTTGAGCTTTGAACCTTGAACTTTTGAACCTTAAACTTTTGAGCCTTGAACCTTAAACTTTGAACCTTAAACTTTTAAACTTTTTTATGCTTGTAATTACAGGAGGAGCAGGATTTATAGGAAGTTGTTTGATAAAACACCTTTATAGCAAAAATTTTAGGAAAATAATTGCAGTTGATGATTTTTCAAAAATTGCCAAAAATCCTAACCTTGAAAATCTCCCAAATATTCAAAAAATAGAACGTATTGAATTTGAAAATTGGCTCAAAAATAACCACCAAGAAGTAGAATTTATCTTTCATCTTGGGGCAAGAACTGACACCACCGAATTTGATTGGGCTATTTTTCAAGAATTAAATTTGGATTATTCCAAAATGATTTGGCACAATTGCATTGCTTATCAAATTCCCCTTGTGTATGCGTCCTCTGCTGCTACTTATGGAGCAGGCGAAGAAGGTTATGATGACAATGAAGCAAATATTCATTTGCTCAAACCACTTAATCCTTATGGGCAATCCAAACAAGATTTTGATATTTGGGCATTGGCACAAGAAAAAAAACCTTTCTTTTGGGCAGGACTTAAATTTTTTAATGTGTATGGTGCAGGCGAAGCACATAAAGGCAGAATGGCATCTGTGATTTGGCACGCTTTTAACCAAATTAAAAATACAGGTGCTATGAAATTGTTTAAATCTCATAATCCTAATTTTAAAGATGGCGAACAAATGCGTGATTTTGTGTATGTAAAAGACCTTGTAAAAATATGTGAATTTTTGATGCACCACCGCAAAAATTCAGGTATCTATAACTTGGGAAGTGGCAAAGCCCGTACTTTTTTGGATTTGGTTAAGGCAACTTTTAAGGCAATGCAAATTCCTGAAAATATTGCTTTTATTGATACGCCTGTTGATATTAGGGACAAATACCAATATTTTACAGAGGCAAATATGCAAAAAATCAAAAATATTGGCTACAAAGAAGATTTTTATTCGTTGGAAGATGGTGTAATGGATTATGTGCAGAATTATTTGATGAGATGAATGAAAATTTAGAAATCTATCAACCTCGCATAATCAATCTTAGAATGATGTCTCAAATCACGTGGGATTTTTGCTAAAAAAATTATTTCATCAAATTCAATATAAAATTCCATACATAGTTTTGATAATTTTTTGTAAATAATATGTTTATTAGTTTTTTTGTTGATTTCTACAAATATAATTATTTTTTGATTTACTTCTAAAATTGTGGCAATGTTGATGCCTTCTATTTGCAAAAAATGATTTTCACAAATAAAAGGAAAAATCATTTTTTCGTGTTTTTGGATAATGTAGGCACATCTCCCTGTCAAAAAAAGATTATTTTTTTCATCTACATAGCCACTATCGCCTGTTCTGTGCCAACAAATATTTTTTTCCCCAACAAAAATTTTATTTCTTTTGATAGCTTCTTCATTTTGGATATATTTTTCCAAAATATGATTTCCACTTACGATAATTTCGCCTATTTCGTGTGTAAAAAGCGTGATTTGTTCTAATTCTTCTTTTGAATGAATATTTATTGCATTTTCATTGATTTTGATAATTTTGAGGTTTGTATTTGGGTCAATTTTTCCAACAAATAAACCTTTTTGATAAGATTTTTTGTCTTGATTTTCTGAAAAATCAACCGAAAAATTCACAATATCTTTCGCCAATGCTGAACTGATAGGCTCTGCTTCGGTAGAGCCATACACGATTTCAATGTGTGTGTTTGGAAACGCCTTTGTGTAGATATGTGCTTCCTGTGCGAATACAGGCGAACCTCCTGTGAAAATTTTGGTGATAAAAGGCAATTTTAGATTTTGGGAAATGACATATTCGCTTAGTTTTTTGATGAAAAAAGGCGAAGAAATTAAGCTATTTACTTCGTATTTTTGGAGTTGGGAAATTATTTTTTTTGGCTTAAAATTTTTTAATTTATTGGGTTTGCAATTTGCCAAAATTGAAGTAACACCTGATGCCAAATTTAACAATAAAATAATAGGCAAAACAGGCATATTTATTTCATTTTCTGATGGATTTATTTTTGAAATCAACGCTTCAAATTGTGCTAATAATGCGATATGTGTGCGTATTGCACCTTTTGGTGTGCCTGTGCTTCCTGTCGTAAATGTAATAAGTGCAGGGTCTTGTGCTGTGATTTCGGTATTTTTGGTAAAATTATTTTCTAAATTTTTAGGAAAAAAAAGCCCCAATTTGATAGGAATTTTGTATAATTCTTTTGAGAAAAACGACAAAAATTTTACTTTCCAATTCCCCACTAAAGCCACACAATCTGCTATTTTGCAACACAATTCCATACGTGCCTTGCTTACCCAAGCATCTAAAAAAACCGCAACCGCCCCAATATTAAAAATCGCCAATACAATTCTGTATAAATCAATGCCCATTCCCACAAAAACCAATACTTTATCACCTTTTTTGATGCCTTTTTTGAGAAAATATGCACTTGTTTGTTGAATTTCTTGGGCTAATTCCTCAAAAGTAATTTGTTTGGTAGGGGAAATAATGGCTAATTTTTGAGGATTTTTGGAAACTTGTTCAAAAAACAAGTCTATAATATTAAAACTTTGATTAAAATTTTGGTTAAAATTATCGTTGAGATTAAGAGAATTAAGCATTTTTTTATGGGAAATGGTGAAACGCATTTTCAACTTTTGGAGGGTTTCAAACCCTCCAAAAGTTTTTATTGAGTTAAAGGCTGATTTTATATCCCAATAATACGTATTTTTTATAAATTTCTCCTGAATAATTTTTTGAAATTTGTGTAGAAAATCCATTTTCACGCATAAAAGCGTGAATTATATGTGTAATGCCATTTTTGGAGGCGTTTCTATACAAAATATTTCCTATCACGTGTCCCAAACCTTGCCACTGGGGCGAAGGGTGACGAGAAATAGATTTTATAATAAGCGTTTTTTTGCTTTTGTCCCAAATATCAGGAATGGCAAAAAATACACCTATTATTTCGTTGGAAGTATCTTTAGCAATAATAACATAATCTTTTTGAATAATGGGCAGAATTTTTAGATATTTTTCTACAAAAAAATCTTCTGAAATGGGAGAATATAATACATTTTGAGAAAATGCAAGTGCATTAAAAGCAAAGATTTTACGCAAATTTTCTTCATAATTTTCAAGGTCAAGCGTAGAAAAAGTTACACCCATTTCCACAAATTTTTTTTCTTGCAAAAGCACCAAAGGCGTATCAAAAACCATATATTGGTCAATACTTGAAAAATATTTTTCTACAATCTCAAAACCCATTTCTAAAAAATGTGTATGATAATACGCTTGATGATAAGGTTCTAAAAAAAAATTAGGTGAATGATTATGCACACTAAAACGATAATTTTCCCAAGTTGTGCCTTGCATTTGTGCTAATATGTAAGTTCCTTGCATTTTTTTTATTTCTTTTAAGGCAAATTCTAAAATTTTTTTAGCAACTTCTATATCATCAAATGCTTCATAATTGCCAATACAAAAGATTTTTTGAGGTTTTTTGGTATCAATTTTTTCATCAAATTGCAGATTTTCATTGTAATAAATGGCAATGTGAGCTTTGGGTTTTTCATTTTTTAAAAGCACATATCTATTTACCAAAAATGCGTTTGTGATATTTTCACACATTTTTTTTTGATAAATTTGTTCTTTGTCATACAATTTTTCTAATAATTCATAAAAAATATGAATATTATTTTGTTTTTCTGAAATTTCAATGATTTGCATATTGGGTTTTATTAAAATAACAAGTTAAATGATTTTAAGACCTTCAAGGTTTTAAAATCCTTGAAGATATCTAAAAAATCTTCAAACAAACTATCACACACACAGGAATTGTGATATTATCCATTCCTTTACCGCTCATTGCCTCCACAAATGCAGTAAAAAAAGCAATTAAAAGCATTTTAAACCATAAATTTTCAATAGAAAACGCATTTAAAATAAAAAAACTTAGCACAAAACACCCCACAAAAAAAGCCAAAAAACCGCCCAAACTTTTGGTACTTTGCAAAACTTTGAATTTTTTAATGGGAAATCTTCGCCCTACAATTTCAGCCAAAGGGTCACACAACGCCAAAGACAACATAGGAAGATAAAAATAATATAACTTGTTTTGCTCATAATTATACGCCAAATACGCCACATAAACCGCACAAGGATATAACAAACTTCCCACCGAAAACCGCTCAATCGCAT
>JAAFIN010000194.1 GCA_013297825.1 Cytophagales bacterium | reverse complement strand
GAAACCCCACCTAAATCCTCCCCAGAGGGGAGGACTTTTCGCAAAGCGTTGATAATCAATGTATTACAACTCCCTCCCCTCTGGGGAGGGCTGGGGTGGGGTTTGCAAAAGTATGGTGTTCCGTATATACTTTGAAAGGTGTAAAAACTGACATAAACACGCAGGGTATAAAACCCTGCGTTACTGATATTAGACTAAGATAACATCAATAACGTTGGGTTTTATACCCAACGTAAAAATTTTGAAGTATAAATCCGAGAAGAACCAAGTATTTTTAATATTGGTACATTTTTTTTCATTTGAAAAGACAAAAAAATGGTTTAAAATAATGAATATTTCACAAATTTAATGTAAAATGAATTATTTAAGTTAAAAATTTACTTATTTTTAAGTAATTTTTAATAGTATTTTTGGACAAATCACACAAAAACTAATTCTTATTTTTCCACTAAAAAAATTAAAAAAAAAATATGACAATACAAGAAATATTCTGTTCTAAAACGCTTAGAACTGCATTTTTAGCTGGTGTGCTTTGTGCTTTTTTGGTAAGTTCTTGCAAAAAAAGTAGTGATACTTCGCCCCAAACACCTGACGGTGGTGGAAATATGCAAAATGTTACGCCTTTTGCAAGCACTACCGCATTAGACAGCCAAAATAACAGCTATAAAATAGGTTATGACCAAGTTACTTCTATTAATCAAAACCCTTTTATTGAGAAAAAAGACCCACAAGGAAACGTTATTTGGCGAAATATTTATGAAAATACAGGCGTAGATGGGCGTGGATTGTGGATTGCGATTGACAGTCAGGGCGCAATTTGGGCGTTATTTTCGGTAGATGGCGGAAGTGGCGACCCACTTTATATCACCAAAAAAGAAGTAGAAGCAAATGCTTTTGCAAATGTTTGGTTAAATAGTTTTGGGAAGGCAAGTGGTGCTGCAAAAGTAGCCATTTTGACAAAAATAAATCCAGAAACAGGTAAAATTATGAGAGGAACTTATATCGTTTCTCGTACCGCAGAAGGCAATCACGAAGCAGTCAATAAAACCAATAGTTTTACTGCTGAAAAAATTGGTTTTGAGAATGGAAATATAATTGTTGAGGGAACTTCTGCCTTCAAACCTGCCTCTAAAGATGCCACACAAAGTAATTTCCTTTTTCATATTGACGCAACTGATGCCAACAAAACAGGAAATTTTTGGCGTATGCGTTATGCTTTCCCTGTTACACTTGATAAATTAAATGACAGTGTAGTCATATTTTAAAAAGTTTAAGGTTTAAAGTTCAAGGTTTAAGGTTCAAAAAACGTGTCATTCTGAAAGAATCTGGCTGTTTTGTATTTGGCTGTTTCATTTACCATTTACCATTCATCATTAAACATTATAAATATTTGTCTTATATTGTTTTAGATTTTCAGGATTCAAAAACCATTTTATGGTGCGTTCCAAACCTTCATCAAGCGTATAAGATGGTGCAAAACCTGTAAGATTTTTGATTTTGGTATTATCGCCCCAAAGTCGCATTACTTCGCTACCTTTTGGACGAAGGCGTTGGGCATCTTGGTTAATTTGAACTTCTGGTTTTTGCATAATGGTTTTTATTTTTTCAAATAAATTACCGATACTAATTTCATAATTGGAAGAAATATTCACTACTTCACCAATGGTTTTTTCGGTATTTAACAATGAAATAAGCCCTTTACAAGTATCTAATACATAATTAAAATCTCTTGTTGGCGAAGTATCACCCAAATCAATCATTGTTTTTCCGCTTGCAATTTGGCTAATAATTGTAGGAATTACAGCTCTTGCGGATTGCCTTTCCCCAAAAGTATTAAAAGGACGTGCCAACGTAACAGGCAAATTAAAGGCATTATAATAACTCATTGCCATTGCATCAGCACCTATTTTGGAAGCACTATAAGGTGATTGTGGTTGCAAAGGGTGTTTTTCGTCAATAGGAACGTACAAAGCTGTTCCATAAACCTCACTTGTAGAAATCTGCACCAAACGCTCTACATTATTTTGCAAAGATGCTTGTGCCATATTCAAAGCACCATTTATATTAGTATCTACATAACTTTGTGGGGCTGTGTATGAGTAAGGAATTGCGATAAGAGATGCCAAATTGAACACAATATCAATATTTTGAGTGATTTTTTGGCAAAAAAAACTATCTCTTACATCACCATTTACTACTTCAATATCTTGTATGATTTCTTTGGGCGAAGTTTCCAACCAACCCCACGTATTTTGTGAGTTATAAATGGCTAAAGCCCTCACTTTCGCCCCTTGTGTGTATAACATTTCAGTAAGGTGTGAGCCTATAAATCCATCAGCACCTGTTATCAATATGCGTTTTCCTTGTAAATTATTTGACATTTAGAAAAATAGTTTTTTTTGAATAATTTTACAAAAATAACCCAACTAATACATCTGTCAAAATATTTCTTGTATTTTTAAACTTTGAATCTTAAACCTTGAACCTTAAACCTTGAACTTTTTTCGTTTTTTTTATCTTTTTATCTGTTTTTTACTGATTTTTTATGCCAATTATAAAGGTTTGGGCATTACGTATGATAGCCAAAATTATCTTCACGCCTCAAAAACTTTTTTAGAAAAAGGTATTTTGTTAAATAAAGACAATACCATATTTAACCAACAACCACCATTATTTCCTGTTATTTTAAGTTTTTTTTCACCAAAAAATGAAAATTTCGCATTTTATTTTAATATTTTTCAGATATTTTGTTTAATTTTTACAATAAACATTTGGTTAAAATTTAGTAAAATAATATTTAAAAATAATATTTTTTATCATTTGTTTGCTTTGTCTTTGTGTTTTGCTACGCCTTTATATTTGGTACATCATTTTGTGTGGTCAGAGCCTTTTTTCTTGCTTTTGTTAAGTTTGGATTTATATGTTTTTCAAAAATTTTTAGAAAAAGAGGAAAAAAAATATTTTGATAAAGAAATAATTTTAATGATTATATTGGGTTTTTTGTATTGTTTGCAACGTAATACAGGTGTTTTTTTTGTTTTTGCTAAGATTGTTTGTTATTTAAGCCCCCTAACCCCCAAAGGGGGAACAGAAACATTCAAAGAATTTACTCAAAATTTTCCTAAAAAATTAGGTTTAATGCTTTTTTATGGATTTTTTGCTTCGTTGGGTTGGTTAATTTGGTTTTTGGTGATTTATTTTATGCCTAAAAATGAAAATAATGCACAAGTTTTGGGGCATTTTAGTTGGAATATTGATGTGTGGAAAGTATTTTTTTATAATGGAAAAGATATTTTAGTTTCGTTTTCTACTTATTTTTTTCCTTTGCCTTTGGTGGAAAAAGGAGGTTTTTTGCTAAAATTTTTTGTATTGTTGGTGCTTTTTTCTTTGGTATTTTTTGCCAAAAAAACAAAAATTTTGGGCTTAATTGCTTTGATTTATACAAGTTTTTTGTTGTTGTTTGTGCCTGATTTTTCAGATGCAGAAAGATATTTAGCAGTTATTTATCCTTTATTTTTGCTTGTATTATATGAAAATTTAAAAGAACTTTTTGATGTTCTATTTTTACAAATACATTTAAAATTTCGGTTTTTGACGTTTTTTTTAATGATAATTTTATGTTTTTTTATGGTATATTTTCAAATATATCATTTTTGGCGTGTTTGCAAAAACGTGCATTTTTATCAAGAGAAGAAAAGTGATATTTTAATAATTATGAATTATTGATTATGAATTATGAATGAAATAGCCAAAATACAATGGTGAATGGTAAATTGTGAATGGTAAATGAAACAGCCATTTTTTGAATATTTTAGAATATTTTAGAAAAAAGGAAAAATCACATTCTTTTTAATGTTTTATTTTTTCTTTGAAAAGTTAAAATTAAAAGAAAACAATCTTAAAAATATGCTATAAACGAAAAATAAATATAAAATTTTGCAAATTATATTTCCATTCTTAAATTTTAATTATTTAATTTTGTGCCATTTTTAAAAAAGTTTAAGGTTTAAAGTTCAAGTTTCAAGGTTTAAAGTTCAAAGTTTAAGGTTTAAAGTTCAATGTTTAAAGCTTAAAGTTTAAGGTTTAAAGTTCAAAGTTCAATGTATTGGCTGTTTCATTTATCATTCAACATTTATCATTTAACATTGAATTTTGGCTGTTCCATTTATCATTCACCATTCACCATTCAACATTAAAAAATGTGGTCGTCTTTTGCAAAATTTTTATTATCATACAAACATTACGTTTTGAGTGGGTTAATATTACTCACTATTTTTTTTGGTTTTCAGGCACGCAAAGCAGAATTAAGTTATGATTTTACTTCCGCAGTGCCAAATGATGATGCAGATTTTGTATTTTTCAAAGAATTTAAAAGCCAATTTGGTGATGATGGAACAGTGTTAGGTTTGGGTATTCAAGATAAAAGTATTTATCAACTCAAAAATTTTACGCTTTTGAATGAATTTATTGCTCAACTCAAAAAAGAAGAAGGTGTTACGCAAGCATTAGGCGTGCCACAACTGCAATATTTGGAAAAAGACACCATCAATAAAAAATTCCTTTCAAAATCGCTTTTTTCGCCTTTTCCTACCAGCCAAAAAAGTTTGGATAGTCTTTTAATATTAGCACATCAGCAAAAATTTTATGAAAATTTGCTTTTCAATCCCAAAAATGATGCAATGATTGTGCTTGTAACCATTGATAGGAAAGTATTAGACTCCCAAAAACGCCAAAAATTATTACAAAATATCGTAGTTCATAGCAATCTTTTTACCGAAAAAACCCAGATAAAAGTACGTTTTGGTGGCTTGCCTTATATCAGAAGTGTAGTTACAAAACAGGTTTCTGCGGAATTGATAAGGCTTTTGGCTTTTTCTGGATTGGCAACAGTGATAATTTTGGGCGTGTTTTTTGGGTCTTTTACAGCGTTGTTTATTCCGATTATTATTATTGGAATGGTGGTAGTGTGGAGCATTGGGTTTATTGGTTTGTTAGGTTTCAAAATGAATTTGCTTACAGGACTTCTCCCTCCGATTTTGGTGGTGATTGGCGTGCCTAATTGTGTGTATTTGTTGAATAAATATCACCAAGAATTTAGGCATTTTGGCGAAAAAAATAAAGCACTTTCGTATGTATTACAAAATATTGGTATGGTTACTTTTCTTACCAATATGACTACAGCCATTGGTTTTGGGGTTTTTGTATTTACGCCAAACCAAATGATTAGGGAATTTGGGGTAATTTCGTTTTTGAGTGTTTTATCTACTTTTGTAATAAGCGTATTATTATTGCCTATTTTGTATAGTTATTTGCCTTCGCCTACCACACGCCAATTAAGGCATTTGGATAGAACACCTTTACAAAAAATGTTGGTTTGGTTGGATTTTGTGGTTTTTCAAAGAAGAAAATGGGTTTTTGGCATTGTTACCATTATTATTTTGGTTTCATTAGGTGGAATTTTTCAGATAAAACCGCTTTCTTTTATGCTGGACAATGTGCCACACAATAGCCAACCAAAGAAAGATTTGCATTTTTTTGAAGAAAATTTTAAAGGAATTATGCCTTTGGAGATTGTGATTGATACCAAACAAAAACAAGGTATTATGCAACTTAACACTTTGAAAAAGGTAGAAAAATTACAAAATATTTTAGCAAAATTAGATTATGTTGGGCGACCGCTTTCCATTGTGAATTTTATCCAAATGGGAAAACAAGCATTTTATAATCAAGACACTGCTTCTTACAGCCTTCCTACCCAAAATGAACGACCTTTTATTCTTCAATATCTTTCAGGCGGACAAAAAAATAACCAAGCTTCTACGTTGTTGCGTACAATGGTGGATAGTACAGGGCAAAAAATGCGTATTTCTTTGAAAATTGCAGATATTGGTTCTCAAAAATTAGACGAACTTATCCACAAAATTATTGAACCAGAAATAGAGAAAATTTTTCCAAAAAATGGCAAAATACAAGCAAGGGTTACAGGCACAACTTTGATTTTTATCAAAGGAAATTTGTATTTAATCCAAAGTTTGCAAAGCAGTCTGATGTTGGCAATTATATTGATTGGTTTGATTATGGCAACATTATTCAGAAGTTGGCAAATGATTTTGATTTCTGTTTTTACCAATTTATTGCCTTTGTTGATTACCGCAGGCATTATGGGTTATTGGGGAATTCCTTTAAAACCGAGTAGTGCATTGATTTTTAGCATTGCGTTTGGTATTGCGGTTGATGATTCTATTCATTTTTTGGCACGTTATAAACAGGAATTGGTAAAATATGATTATGATACATTTCAAGCGGTAAAAGTTGCTTTGCGTGAAACAGGTGCAGGAATGTTTTATACCTCAATTATTTTGTTTTTTGGTTTTATTGTGTTTTTGTACTCTGATTTTGAGGGTACGATTGTGTTGGGTGGTCTTACCTCCACGACTTTGCTGTGTGCGATGGTTGGTAATTTGATTTTGTTGCCAAGTCTTTTATTGACTTTTCCAGCGAAAAAGAAGTTTAAGGTTTAAGTTAAAAAAAATTGGTAAAGTTTTAAATATAATTTTTTATGAAAAATACACTCATAGAACAATTAGAAAATGTGCTTCCTAAAAAGATAAAATTACCTTATGAATTAAAATTGTTGTATCAATGGATTGAAGAAAATAATTTTTATAAAGATAATAAAAATGGTTTAAGATATGGTTTTTTATTTTCAGATAAGGAATTACAAGAAAGTTGCACAGAAAATGGAAGGGAAGGAGGGACAAATATTGAGTTTTTTGCAAGTGGTGTTGATAATTTAAAATATTGGTTTGGTGGAAATGATAATGAAGAAATCAAAAGTAGATTGTGTGTTTTTGGACAATCAGGATATGATGGTTCAGAAGTTGCTTTATGGTTATCAGAAAACGAAGAAGTTAAAATTGTTCATTTGGGTTCAGGGTCAGGGTCAATACTTTCTTGTGTTTTGGCAGAAAATTTTATAGATTTTATTAGGTTGTTAGCTATTGGATATGATGAAATATGCTGGGCTGAGGATTTTTCATATTTACCAAATGAAAAAAATAAAGATTTTTTTGTAAAACCAAATGTCCAATTTCAAAATTGGGTAAAACAAACATTTGAAGTAGAAATTCCAAAAACTGCATTAGAAATTGTAAAATATCCTGCAACATTGCTTGATAAAAATTCAAAAGATGAATTTTTTAATTGGTATCAAAAATACTAAAATAAAAATTTCCTTAAAAAATTCCCAAAACCCTCATTTTTTCCATTTTTTTTTCTTGGTTTATGATAGATTTAGGAGAAAATTTATAATTTTGCAAAACCTTTTACAAAAATGGAACACAAAATTGTTATTGCGATTGATGGCTACTCAGGTTGTGGTAAAAGTACCACCGCTAAAATCGTAGCAAAAACTTTGGGGTATCTCTACATTGATTCAGGTGCAATGTATAGGACGGTTACACTTTATTTTTTAGAAAATGAAGTTGATTATACCCAAACCCAAGAAGTGCTAAAAGCACTCTCCCACATCAATATTCATTTTGATTATAACCCTGATACCAACAAAAACGACACATATCTTAATGGAAAAAATGTGGAAAGCGAAATCCGAAAAATGTATATTTCGGATAATGTCAGTACCATCAGCAAAATTCCAGAAGTGCGTAAAGCAATGGTAAAATTTCAAAAAAATATAGGCGCACAAAAAGGCGTTGTAATGGACGGTAGAGATATTGGCACGCAGGTTTTTCCTGATGCTGAACTCAAAATCTTTATGACTGCTGATGTTTTTGTGCGTGCGCAACGCAGACAAATGGAACTTTTGGCAAAAGGCGAAGAAACGCCATTGCAGGACATCATTGATAATCTCCAAAAAAGAGACCACATTGACACCACACGTGCAGAAAGTCCATTGCGTAAAGCAGATGATGCTTTTTTGTTGGATTCTACCTATATTGATATTGAAGAACAAACTAATTTTGTCATCAAACTTGCCAAAGAAGTCGCAAAAAGCGTAATGGTAAATGATAAATGATGAATGGTAAATGAAACAGCCAAAAAACCAAATATTATTTTGTTATTTTATCATAAATTTTTATTATAGATTTTAAAATAATCCTATTTTTTTATATGAACAACCTATTTTTTGCACGTACTTTTTTGTCAATTTTTCTATCATTTTTTTTATTTCTTTTTGCTCAAAATAATGTTTTCGCACAAGTGGGTAAAACATATCCATCAATGTCAGGCGATAATTTGATGAAAAAAACAGACAATGTGCCTCCTCGCAACGGAAAAGTTACACTTGTAGCACTTGCGTATTCAGAAGATTCAGAGGAATATCTCAAAAATTGGCGACAACCCTTGTTTGACCTTTTTATCAAAGCTCCTGGAACTGCATTATTTGATTTTGAGCCTTATGATGCCAACGTGAAATTTGTAATTCTTTTGACAGGTATCAAAAGACTTGCTTCTGGAAAAGTAAAATCAAAATTGGAAGAAAATATCAAAGACCATTGGAAAGAGCATATTGTAGTGGTAAAAGGCAGAACTTTGGAAAGTTTTCCTGAGCTTGTATTAGGAAAAAGCAGAGAAGAACGCAAATTGCCTTATTTTTATTTGGTAGATACCAAAGGAAAAATTGTTTATCACACAACAGGTGCTTACACCAAACAAAAACAACAAGAATTAGAGGATAAACTCCACGAACTTTTGGGTGATAATCAGTTTAAAGAGAAGGAGAAAAAGAAAAAATAGAGCAGGATTTTTAGGATTGAATACAAATTTACAGGATTTTTTATTAGAAGATATTTTTTAAGTAATTAGAATAATATTTTGATTTTTAAATAAAAAATTATTATAAATTCCTAATTCCTAATTACTGCCTTTCCTGACACAATTCTATCAAAACGCCATTTGTACTTTTTGGGTGCAGAAAACATACAAGTTTGTTGTCAGCACCTAATTTTGGGGTTTCTTGCAAAAGTATAAAACCTTCATTTTTGAGGCGTTGCATTTCTGCCAAAATATCGCTTACTTCGTATGCAATATGGTGAATTCCTTCGCCTTTTTTCTCAATAAATTTAGCGATTGCACTGTTTTCGTTGGTAGCTTCCAAAAGCTCAATTTTGGTGGTGCCAATTTTAAAAAAAGAAGTCATCACAAACTCACTTTCTACTTCCTCGTGTTTGTAAGGCGAAATATTAAGGAGTTTGCTAAATAAATTATCAGATTCTTGAAGGTTTTTGACTGCAATGCCAATGTGTTCTACTTGTAGCATTTTTTATTATTTTTATTTTAATGTAACACACACTTTTAGTGTGTCCTAATCTAACATAAACACACTAAAAGTGTGTTCTACAGTTTTTTTTCTTTGAAAAAAAATTAAAAAAACATTTGTTTCAAATTGTCCCAAAGTTGTTTTTTTTCAATAGGATTATTGATAAGATTATTGAGAGAATTTGCTTGCAAAAATTGATAAGATTGTGCAGGTTGTGCAATTTGGTATTGATTTGTTTGCAAATTAAGCGAAACATCTTTCCAATTTACACCAAAACTAATGACTTTTTTGGCAGGAACATCAGCCAAATTTGCAAAATCTACGTCATTTTGGGCTACATTCAAGAGTTTTATGGTGTCCAAATTAAGTTGGATAGCAGAAAGTATTTTTTCCAAAAAATTTTCTTCGTCTTCATTGAGATATGTGTTTTTTTCGTTTTTGAACAATATCAGCAATGGATAGCGTTGGAAATGATGTACAGGAATTACATCATTTTGTAACAAATTTTGAAAAATGTTAATATCTTTTAAGGCTTTGAGCATAAAGTTGGCAAAAATTTAAGTAAGAAAAAATTTTATTTGGTATTTTTCTAATTTTTTGCTCAAAACTATAATTTTATTTTGATAAAAAAAATATTTTTTTCATAAAACACTATTTTTTATATTAAAAACGCTATTTTTTTGAATAAAACCCATAAAAAAGGATATTTTAACAAAATTTTATTTCTTTTTTTATAAAAAAAACTTACCAAA
>JAAFIN010000192.1 GCA_013297825.1 Cytophagales bacterium | reverse complement strand
TAAAAAAAAGCCCACACCCACAAAGCACGCCAAATATTTCGCCAATCATTTTGTCGCCAAAGCAGTTGTTCTTGTGTGTATTTTTGGGGCTGGAAGATGTTATGGGTGGTTTTTTCTAATTTTTCTAATTGTGAAAGATGAATCCAGCCAGAAGTGCTTATCACAAAAAATTGATGAATGACTTTTGTCAGAATTTTGGGAGAATAATCCAATTTTTTCATTTCTGAAAATATCTTTTTGGTAACTTCCAAAACCTCTTTGCGTGCCTCTTGTATATGTGTAGTGTTGGTAATGAGCGTTTGAGAAGGTTTTTGCATATCTTGTGCAATATCCACAATGTCATCAAACCATTGAAACCAAGCCCCCATATCTTGTACCATTTTTGCCTCAAAATCAGAAGGCGGATTATCCATCAAAAGCCTTGAAAGCAACAAAGCTGTTCCACCTTTTCCAAAACTTATTTCACGTAAAAGTTCAGGTGTGAGTTTTTCAGTTTGGAGTTGGAGGCGACTTTTTTGTTGAAAATACCAAAATTCTTCAAATTTTTTTTGAAAATCATTATAATTCAAATGGTTTTTTGGAAAATAATCATAAAAAACCTGCATTATTTCAAAAAAAACTTTTTCTTGTGGTGAATGAAATTTTATGTTTTGAGGATTTTTATAAATATCCAAAATATATTGCCCATCTAAATCACTATTATCAAAAAAATCATCATAAATCGCCAAACTCGCACTAAACAAAGTTAGTCTTGCCCTTTCTGTATCAGAAATAGCTTTTTGTCTAAGTTCTGCAAATAATTCCACAAACAACACCACAAAAAGCATAGGATAATCTTTTATCCTTCGCCATTCTGCTTTGCTGAGGCTTTGAATTTCATTAGGAATTTTATCAAAAATTGGTTTTAAAAATGGTAGTGTGTATGCTTGTTGTGTTTTATAGAATTTTTTTAAAATAAAAATACTTTGTGGCACACGCCAAAGATTGGAAAAAAGCATTTTTTTTAATGGTGAATGGTAAATGGTAAATGGTAAATGAAACAGCCAACAGCCCCAAAAGCTCAAAGTTTAAGGTTCAAGGCTTAAAATGTATTTTCCTTGAACCTTAAACTTTAAACCTTTTCCCCCAAATTACTCACTCAGAATACTTGTCTGCGTATCCACAACAGGTGTGTGATTTACGTCATTTATTTTTTTAAATTCTACTTTGCGAATTGGGTATTTTGTGATAATGTTCCCAATAGAATTTTTGCCTTTTACTTCCAATGTCTGAAAATCATAGTCAAAAGATTTGATTTTGGCAGTACAAGATGCAGTAAGTTTGATATTAACGATTTCGGTGGTGTTTTGAGGACGAACCGCAAAATACAAAAGTGTGCTTTTTGGTGAGCCTTTTGTGAGGTCGTATTCTTTATCACGAATTACGCCTGTAACCTGAAAACGTTTTGCAAAACTAATTCCTGTTTCGCCATCTCTATAAATAGCGTGATAAACTTGTTCTTTGGTTTCTTTGCCAAAAATCGCAATACTCAAAATATCCTTTGCAATAAATACTTTTTCACCAATTTTTTTGATATAATATTTTCCGTCTTTGGTAAAAACAATTACATCATCAATGTCAGAACAATCACACACAAATTCGTCTTTTTTCATACTATTACCATAACCCATAAAACCGTCTTCACGATTTACATAAAGTTTTTGGTTATTTAACACCACTTCATTTGCATTGATGGAGTCAAAAGTTACAAGTTCGGTGCGTCTTTCTCTGCCTATTGCGTATTTTTTGTAAAGGTTTTTAAAATAATTGATGGCATATTTTACCAAATTATTTAGATTTTTTTCGGTTTCTAATAATTCTTCTTGAAAACTTTTCATTACTTCATCAGCTTTGAAAGTATCATATTTAGAAATACGTTTTATGCGAATTTCGGTAAGTTTTAGCAAATCATTTTGGTTAATTTCCCTATAAAAACTTGGTTTGAAAGGCAAAAGTGCTTCATCAATCGTTTGTAATACACTTTCCCACGAAGTACATTCTTCTATTTTGTGGTAAATGCGATTTTCAATAAATATTTTTTCCAAAGAACCATACAAAAGTTTTTCCAAAAGCTCAAATTTTTTAATTTCAAGTTCTTTTTTTAATAATTCTAAGGTTTGGTCAGTAGAATATTTTAATAATTCATTGACATCTACAAAAATAGGTTTGTCATTGGCAATCACACAAGTATTAGGCGAAATACTCACTTCGCAATCCGTAAAAGCATAAAGTGCGTCAATGGTTTGTTCAGGAGCAATATTTGGGGCAAGTTCCACCACGATTTCCACGTCCTTGGCGGTATTATCCACTACTTTTTTGATTTTGATTTTGCCTTCTTCATTTGCCTTCAAAATACTATCAATCAACGTGCCTGTACTTACGCCAAAAGGCACATCTTGGATAGCAATTTCTTTTTTGTTGCGAATTTCCATTCTGGCACGCACCCTAATTTTTCCACCTTTTGAGCCACCTTTGTATTGCGAACAGTCCGCAATGCCTCCTGTGGGGAAATCAGGCATAATATTGGTAGGTTTTCCTTGCAAAATATCAATACTTGCGTGTATCAATTCACAAAAATTGTGAGGCATTACCTTTGTCGCAAGACCTACCGCAATACCTTCGGTACCTTGTGCCAATAAAAGTGGAAATTTTACAGGAAAAGTAACAGGTTCTTTTTTTCTGCCATCATAAGATTTTTGCCAAATAGTAGTTTGGGCATTAAATACCACGTCTAAGGCAAATTTGGACAAACGAGATTCTATATAACGTGGTGCAGCAGCACTATCACCTGTGCGATAATCGCCCCAGTTGCCTTGCGTATCCACCAATAAATCTTTTTGCCCCAACCCCACAAGCGCATCACCTATAGACGCATCACCGTGAGGGTGAAACTGCATAGCTTGCCCTATGATGTTGGCTACTTTATGAAAACGTCCATCGTCCATATTTTTCATAGCGTGTAAAATCCTTCTTTGCACAGGTTTTAGTCCGTCCTCTATATTAGGCACTGCACGCTCCAATATTACATAAGAAGCATAATCCAAAAACCAATCTTTGTAAAGGTCTGCTACGCTTGTGTGTGGGTTGTCTAATTTTTGCATATTTTTGTGAATATTTTTGTCAATTTTTACACAAAATTGCAGGTTTTTAAATAAAAATACAAGTTTTTTTAATTTTTTTTATAAAAAACTTTTTTTTAATTTTTTTTTAACGTTTCAAAAAAAAGTGAATCACATTTGAATTTTAAAAATATTTATACTGAAATAGCTCAAATATAAAAATATGAATTTAGAAATATGGATTTTAGAAATATGAATTTTAGAAATATGAACTAAAAAAAATGTATTTTAAAAAATTAAGTGAAGTTTAAAAAATTTTATGTAACTTTGTAATTACATTTTGATTCTACCTATTTTTTTGCTTTTTTCATAAAAAAAACTTTAAAAGATTTCTTTTTAAAAAATAAAAAAACAATTTTTTTTTACATTTTGTTAGCCTTTTTGTAAATACAGAATAATAAAAAAAATAAAAATATCAAAAATTTACAAAATAATGAAAAATTATGGCATTAAAATTCCCAAAAAATCCAACAGAAAATCCAATAAAAAGTCCAGTTTTTAAGGCAAAAATGCAAAAAGTAGCCTACCAAAAACCTACTTTTGCCAAACAAGACATCAAAAATTTTTTTCCTACCCTGAAAAAAAAGGTTGATAATTATTTTAAAGAAAATAATCACACCAAACAGGCAAATGTAGCAATGTTTGGCAAGACTTTTATATTGCTTGCTTTGTATTTGGGTGCTTTTGGGCTTATACTGACCAATTTTTTCTCTACTTGGGCAGTTATTTTTCTGCTTTGCATAATAGGTTTTGCAAAAGCAGGAATCGGTATGTCTATTATGCACGACGCTAATCACGGTGCATATTCCAATAAAGAATGGGTAAATACTTTGTTAGGCAATACTTTATGTTTGCTTGGTGGAAGTCCTACGATTTGGAAAATTCAACACAATGTATTGCATCACACTTACACCAATGTATTACACGTAGATGAGGACATAGAAACAAAAGTTATTTTGCGTCTTTCGCCTTATGCACCACTCAAACCAATTCATAAATACCAGCATTTTTACGCATTTGCGTTATATACTTTGATGACATTTTCTTTTTTGATAAAAGATTTTATCAAAGTTTTTCGTTACAAAAAAGAACAATCAAACGTAGCAAAATACAATAAATTGAATATGTTTTTGACCGTATTTGCAGTAAAATTCGTATATCTAAATCTTGCACTTACTTTGCCTTGTATTTTATTAAATGCGTCTTTTGGTTGGGTATTTTTGAGCTTTTTCTTTGTTCACGCAATTACAGGTATGATTTTGAGTGTTGTGTTTCAGCTTGCTCATTTGGTAGAAGATACTTCGCACCATACCGCAACACCTGAAAGTCAAGACTGGGAAAATACTTGGGCAATTCACCAGTTAGAAACTACTGCGAATTTTGCACGTAAAAATCCTTTTTTGAATTGGTATCTTGGTGGCTTAAATTATCAAGTGGAACACCATCTTTTTCCTAATATTTGCCACGTGCATTATGACCAAATTTCAGATATTGTGAAAGACACCGCAAAAGATTTTGGCGTTTGTTATCACGAATATCCTACTTTTGGAGATGCCCTAATGTCGCATATTCGTATGTTGTATTGGTTGGGAAGAAATAAAATGGAAGAACCAATCGCAGTTGCGAATTAAGAATTAAGAATTAAGAATTATTTAAAATACAAAAAAAAAGCTACTCTAAGAATATTAGAATAGCTTTTTTTATTTTTATAATAAAACCAAAAATAGCAAAATTGACTATTTCATTTACCATTAAAAATGGCTGTTCCATTCATAATTTATAATTTATCATTCATAATTTCTTTCATTTTCTCCGCAATTTGACTTGCATTTGGATTTTCTTGTTTTTCAAGTTGGGTAATAATGCGTTGTTGGTTATGGGCATCTCTATTTTGTGAAAGTTTTGCTTTGGCGTGAATGTCAGTTATCAATATTTCAAAACCAACCACACCACGCAAATCAGGTTTTAAGATTTTTTCAGGAATGTCTGTAATGCTTTGAGGATTTTCTTGGAACTTTTCATGAAAATTCATTAACTCCGTCAAATGTTCGTACAGTTCTTCACCCTCTACCAATCTTAAAAAGCCTTCCACTTGAACTGCTAAATAATTCCACGTTGGGACGTTGCGGTGGTCGTACCACGAAGGCGAAATATAACTATGCGCCCCTGAAAAAATAGCCAATACTTTATTTTGGGTAAAATTTTCATTAGAAAAATTCTTCCATTGTGGATTTGCTTTTGCGATATGTGCCCTTAATACCTCCTCCCCTTTTTGATTTTTGGTTAGAATAAAAGGAATGTGTGTAGCAAAAATTTCTTGTTTTTGGTTGGTACTAACCAAAATACCAAAATCATTTTCTTTGATAAACTGACGTATTTCATCAGGATTTTCCATTTGGTTGTGAGTAGGAATATACATAGGAATTGGGAATGAGGAATTGGGAATTAGGAATTAAGAATGAGGAATTAAAATTACACATTTTATTCCAATAATTATTGATAAATTTGTGTTAAATTTAATGAAATATTTACATTTTAAAATTTTAATTTTTTTATACTAAAACAAAAGTGGTTTTTCCAAAAAAATCCTTGTTAAAAACTTTTGGAGGGTTTGAAACACTCCAAAAGTTGAAATCGCAGAAAAACCAATTTAGGAATGGTATAATTTTTAGACTTTAAACCTTAAACCTTAAACCTTAAACTTTTTAAACCGCTTTGAACCAAATTCTATACGGAGTAGCAGGCACAGGCAAAACCTTTCAAACAAAGATTTTGGCAATAAATTGCATAGAAAATACGAATTTTGATGAATTTTCAAGTGATAATTTTCAAGATGATTTTGCATATATTGCTCAAAAATATGAATATTATACCAAAGAAAACCAAATATTTTTTGTAACATTTCACCCAAATTTTTCTTATCAGGAATTTGTAGAAGGTATTACTGCCCAAACTTCTCCAACAGGTGAAGTACATTATACCATAAAAGACGGTATTTTTAAAATAATTACCCAAAAAGCAATTTCAAAACCCAAAGAAAATTTTGTTTTAATCATTGATGAAATCAATAGAGGAAATGTTGCAAAAATATTTGGTGAATTGATTACTTTGATTGAACCAAATAAAAGATTGGGCAAAAGTGATGCACATTCTGTTATTTTGCCTTATTCGCAGGAGAGTTTTGGCGTGCCTCAAAATCTGCATATTATTGCCACTATGAACACTGCTGACCGTTCTATTGCTCCTTTGGATTTGGCATTGAGGAGGCGATTTACGTTTAGAGAAATATTGCCTAATCCTTCGCTTTTGGCAAATAAAATCATTGAAAATATATATTTGGATAAAATTTTACAGAAAATAAACCAACGAATTGTTTATTTTTTGGGAGAAAATTATCAAATTGGACACAGTTATTTTTTAGAAAACTGTGATAATTTGGAAGATTTAGCTGAAATTTTTTTGAGAAAAATAATTCCTTTGTTGCGTGAATATTTTTTTGATGATGACCAAAAAGTTGCGTTAATTTTGCAAAATAAAAGTCCAAATTTGTCTTTTTTTAAAAAAGAAATTTTTAATCCCAAAAATCTTTTTTTTGAAAAAAATAATGTTTTTAATGATAATTTTGGGGGAGATTTTGATGATTTTTTCCAAGAAAAAATTATTTATAAACCACTTTCTAAACAAGAAATTATAAAAAATCCTGCTGTTTTTGAGATATATTGAAAAATGATGAATGATGAATGATGAATGATGAATGAAAACAGCCAAATACAAAACAGCCAGATTCTTTCAGAATGACACATTTATTTTTTAAATTTTTGAACCTTGAACCTTAAACTTTGAACCTTAAACTTTGAACCTTGAACTTCGTTTTTTATGAAAAAAAATGCTTTTTTAATCATAGATGCACAATATGATTTTTGTAATCCAAATGGTGCGTTGTATGTAAATGGTGCAGAAAAAGATGTTGAAAAATTGGCAAATATTATTTTGACACAAGGCGAAAAAATAGACGATATTTTTGTTACATTGGACACACATACCATCAATGACATTGCTCACCCTGCTTGCTGGGAAGATAAAAATGGCAATTTTCCGCTTCCTTTTACGCCCATTATGTATGCAGATATACAAACAGGCAAGTGGAAAGCAAGATTTTCGCCTGAAATTTGCCATCAGTACGTGAAAAATTTGGAAGAACAAGGACAATTTACGCATTTTATTTGGACAGAACACTGCATTTTGGGTTCTCGTGGTGCGTCTTTAGATGATACATTGCTTGATGCTTTGAAAATTTGGTCAAGGAAATTTGGTAAAACTTTTTATAAAGAAGAAAAAGGACTTTATGCTTTTAGTGAGCATTTTGGGATTTTTAAAGCTCAAATTCCTGTAAATGACGTTTCTGAAACGCATCTAAACACAAAACTTATTGAAAAACTTTTGCAATATGAAAATGTTTTTTTGTGTGGCGAAGCCAAATCACATTGTGTTGCAACAAGCCTAAAACAAGCTATGGATTTTGCTCCTGAATTGGCAAAAAAAATCGTTGTGTTGGAGGATTGTATGTCTGATGTGCCTAATTTGGGACATTTGGGCGAACCAATTTATGCAGAAGCACGCCAAAAAGGTATTCGTTTTGCGAAAATTGAAACGTTGGAAGTTTAAAATTCAAGGTTTAAAGTAATTAACTGAAAAAAACAAAAAAACTAAAACATTTAAAAATCATTTTAAATGTTTTAGGTTTTTTGTGCATACTTTAATTAAAATATAAATTTTAAATAGGTATTTAAAAAATAATTATCATTTTTCGTGTGTTTTTATAAAAAAAATTAAAATATAATTTGTAGAAAAATGTATTTTATTTTGCTTTAAAAAGATGTAGTTTAGTTTAAAATCACTTACCATTAGTTGCTTACTAAATCACCCACCATCAATTCACCTGTTGTTGTGATAATAGCAATTTTTGCCCCATTGTCCATTGAAAACACCCATTTTGGCACCACATCTATTTTGGTTTCCACTTTGTAAGGATCTCCAACTTCATTAAGCACTTCGTGCATCCAAATTTCATTTGCATCATTAAGAACAGCAATTCTTGGCACTTGAGGAAAATTTGTGAAAACGAACTTGGCAGGCGAACCCAAAGTAGCAATTTTAGCACCACCACGTTTGGAAGAAGTACCAAGTTTCTTTTCAGAAAATGTATATTCAATAAATCCACCTGTATTTGTGATAACATTGATAGATCCTTCACTACCAAAACCAGGCATAATATATTTGGCGGTTTTGATTTCTTTGATGCTTCCTGCATTATAAGCCTTTTCTACGGTTGTAGAAATATTATGTACCCAAAGTTCTCCTGCAGTATTCACCACACCAATTTCAGTTGCACTGATTGAAAACACAAATTTTGCAGGTGTTCCCAAAGTACCAATACGTGAGCCTGGAGTAATGTAAGGTTTTCCCAAAGTTTTTTTATTCATATCAATATCCACCATCCAAAGGTCTCCTGCGGTGGTAACATTTGCGATTTTATTGCCCATTCCCATAGAAAATACAAATCTATCGTGTGGAGCAGCAGAAATTTTAACACCTTTAAATTTAGTTAGATTAAGTGATGTTGTTTGTGCTTTTGCAACCAAAGTCAAAAGGATAAAAGACAAAAAAATGAAATAAAATTTTTTCATAAAAAATTGTAAAATGAATTAATAAAAAATTAAAAATATTTTATGTGTGGCTGGTTATGAATAAATTAGAAATTCAAAAAATCAGAAGTTTAAAAAGCTATTCTGCTCTTTCTATTATCCAATGTGAGCTATGAAAACCAGCAGGAACATCTGTTGCTTCCAATTCACCTTTTTCAGTATTTAAGTATAATTTTGGTTTTGCACGATTTTTTAGGCGAAAAAATTTTGTACCTTTTACAGCTTCTACTTTCCATTCTGCACTTAGGCTCCTTTTGCCACTAACCATATCTAATGCCAACAAATCTTGTGGGTGCAAATACAAGCATATTTCGTTATTAACATGAGTTACCAAACGAAAAAAGTCTGTACCATCTTTGCCATCTTTGGCAATTTCAAAATCCCACCAAGCATATTGATCATCATTTGTTACACTGCTTGCTATTGCTATTTCTGACGGTTTCGGTTTAACATTTATCCATTGGTTAGGCGTATGGCGATTTTTGAGGCGATAAGTACCTATGGTTATTTGACCATCTGTAACTTCTGTGTATTTTTGTTGTGCTTGTAAGTCATTTATCAAAAATAAACAAACAATAAATAGAAAAAAATTGAATTTCATAAAAATTATTAAGTTGTTAATGTACCCTACTCTTTAGGCTTTTTCGGAATGTGCCATCATTTTATCAATATTTTAATACTTCAAAAAATAAAAACAAAAGATTTTTTTTTATTTTTTTAAAATTATTTTTGTGATAAACTTGATGACACAAATGTAAAAGGAGGTTGATAGGTTTCCAAAAAAATGTTCTGAAACACCGCTTTTTTGTGCTGAATGAAAATTTTAGACTTTAAAATTATTTATAAAGTTTGGCGAGATTTTGAACGTTTGGTTTGCTAAGAAAATCTTATTCCCAACGATTTTTTCAATATGAATTGGATTGATTGCTTGGCTTCTGTTGATTTGTTTGAGTAAATACACAGGCAATAATTCCAAAATAGCAGTAAGAGAACTACGCACAAATAAATTTTTGTTGGTAGCCATTATGAGAGAAACATATACGTGATTTGCCTCAATGTATAATAGAGTTATTTAAATGGTTCAATATTGCAAAAAAGGGCAAAAATTGGTAATTTTGCAAGAAAACCTTAAAAAACTATGAAAACAAGCACAGAAAGCAATAAAAAGCATTCGGATAAAGTAAGT
>JAAFIN010000191.1 GCA_013297825.1 Cytophagales bacterium | reverse complement strand
CTTTTGGTAGATTTTCAATAGGATTATTATACAGATAAAGTCTTTCAAGATTGGATAAACAATTTAAAAAATAAATGTCTATAATTTTTACTTGATTTTTATTCAAACCCAACACTTTTAAATTTTTTAATGTTTTTATAGGCTCAATATTAGAAATATTATTATTACCCAAATATAGTTTTTCTAAATTTGGGAAAAATTCTAAAAAAGATATATCTTCAATTTCCAAGCCTCTTAGCGTTAAACCATTTATTTTGAGTGTTTCATCACTTGTATCTATTGAAAATGCTTGTTTAACATTTTCTATTCCTATATTTTTATAACCCTGCAATTCAATGGAAACATTAAATAATTTTTGTAATGTTAAAATTTGATTAGGTTTTGCAGATAAATATTTTTTTAATTTTTCTAAACAATTTCCCTCAAAATCAAACGTTTCTTTTGGTAGATTTTCAATAGGATTACCATACAAATAAAGTGCTTTAAGATTTGGTAAATTATCAAAAAAGTTAGTAGGAAAATATATAATTTTATTAGAAAATAATCCCAATATACATAAATTTTGCAGTTCTTGGAAGGGTTCAATATCAATTATTTGATTATTTCTCAAATAAATGACTTGTAAAGTTTTTACATTTTTTAGAGGCGAAATATCAGTTATTTTATTTGAAATTAAACTTAATATTCTTAAATTAGGCAATTCTTCAAGAGGCGAGATATCAGTTATTTGATTTTCGCTTGAAAAAAGCACTTTTAATTTTTTAAGATTTTTAAGCGGTGTGATATCTTGTATTTGATTATCACTCAAATCAAGAAATTCTAAATTTTGTAGATTTTCCAATGGAGAAATATCTTGTATTCGGTTTGCGTATAACCAAATGGTTTTCAAATTCTCTAATTTACTTATTGCTGTTGGGATAGTTATTACTTCATTTTTTTTATTATTATTTTGTGTAATAATTCTCATTTCCTTTATATTTTCACGCTTACCAACAATTTCTGATGAAATAAAATTATTGATATTTTCAGGTAAAACATAAGCCTCAGCAAAATTCAGCACTTCCAAATGCGTACATTCCGCAATAAGGTTAAGTTCAGGTTCAGAGCCATCAAGCCCACAGTTTCCTAAATCAAGGACAGGGTTTTTGGTGCGGATATTTTCTTCTATAAGTTTTTGAACATCAGATTTTTGCGTATTTGGAGAATTGATGATTTGGTTTATTTCCTGTAGAAGTTCATCATTATCAGATGTATATTTTTTGATGAATTTTGTGATTTCAACGCTTTGGTTGGTTTGTTTTTTGGTGAGTGCAGGAAGATAATTGTGTTCAGTATCAGAATTTTCGTTTGTTTTTGGGGAATTTTCTATGATATTATCAAGAAGTAATCGCAATGCTTGTGGTATTCTTTTTGGATTTTGATTTTTTAATAATTCCTCAAGATATAAAAAAGCCTTTTCTGCATTTACATTCCACAACAACGTAAGGTTGTATATGTCATGGATATTTTTGTATCTGTTTGTATTTTTGTAATATTTATCTGCATACGCCAAAGAAAATTCTGTTATTTTATCTTTGATATGATGCGGTATTTCTATTTTTCTTTTTGTTTTTAGGGCTTCTGGTTTTACTTTTTGAAAATATCGCACCACATACTCGTCCATTACATAAAGCTCATAGCCTATTTTTTGGCAGATATTGGCATACAACAAATCAGCAATGGACACCAATAATATTTGTTTTTCTAATATTTGGTTTTCTTTGTCCTCTTTTTTGTAATCCGAAAAATTAAGCCATAATTGATACAACATATCCACTGTGAATACAGCAGGCACACTCGCATAATACGCCAACAAATACGCTGAATCTCTGTAATGAGGAGGTAAATTGTTGAGATATGCCAATAATTGAGCTTTTGCTTCTTCTGATGTATTGTTTTTCATGCTATTTTTAATATGTGATTTTTCCTCTTAATAATTTGATTGCTTTTTTCAATCCTTCTTCATTTGCTTCATACATTGTGGTATATTCTTGTATGATTTCTGCGGAATTGTTTATTCTGCGGTCTTCAGGCATAGGATTAAGCCAAACGATTTTTTGGGTATATTTTTTTAGTGTGTTCAAAAATCTCTTTGTTTTTTGGATTCTTGCATCATCATGATAATTGCTTACTGCTCCTGCATCAGAAATAATCATAACAGGCGTATTTTTTTTTAATTTCAAAAAAATATTTTCAAGCGTATCAAATTCTGTTTCATCATCTTTGGTATAAATACAATATCCTTTTTTTTGTGAAATGTTGATAATATGCGGAATTTCCTGAAAAAAGAATATTTTATTATCAATTCCAGCACTTATTTTGGCACTATTGGCGAGTTCTAAGGCAATATTTTTGAATGCTATCATTCCTCCCTTGTGTTCTATAAGCGTTATCATTTCGAGGGTATTATTTTTATAAGGCTTAAAAAAAACTTTTTGCAATACGCCTGTTTTGATGATGTGTTTTATGGTTTTTTGTGTATCTATTTCTTGGCTTTCGCCTTTTGTATCATTTTTTTTCAAAAAACGCCATTTTTGTCCTATATTTCTTCTTTGAAATGGGATATAATTTTCGTGAAAATAAAATTTATTATTTTGGGCTTTTATTTCCCTTATTTCTTGTTTTTGGTTATTTTCGGTTGGGGTAATAAATATAGATGTTGAATTTTCTGATTGGTTTTTTGTGTTTTCGTTTAGTTGGTTGGTTTCATTTGGTTGGTTTTGTTGGTTGGTATTTTCTTGTTTTTGCGGTTTGTCTGTTTGTGTCTTATCGTTTAATTTTTCATTTGGTTTAGGTTCTTTTATATTAGGGTTTTGGTTTGGATTTTCAGTATTTTTATTTTCTGTATCAATGTTTTGAGATGTTTCATTTGGTTCAATTTCTTCGTCATTAAAAATAGGAATTTTCCAATGTTTTTCAAAAATTTCTCTAAAAATATTTTCTTGATGTTGAGGTTTTAGCCACAACAATTTACAAAGCCTAAAAATAAATTCTTTTTCAAAAAAACTTTCGTTTCTTTTGGTCGCATAATGAGCCAACGTATCAAGGAAAGTTAAATAATCATCTATACCCAATAATATTTTGTAACTGCGCACTTCCTCAAAAAAATCATATAAAGGCATTTTTGTTTTATTCATAAGAATTAGGGGAAAGGGGGAAAGGTGTCAGGAGAAAGGTAGGGGCGATTGTTTCTATTTTTCCGTCCAAACGCTTGGAGGGGTTTAAAACCCTCCAAGCGTTAAAATCGTCTATACTTTTAATACAATTTATTTTTTGCATAAAAAAAACACTACAAAAAAATAAAATTTGGAAGAAAGGAGAAAGAAATTAGGAAAAAATACAAAACAACCAGATTGCTACGCAATGACAACAGCATAAATATAAAAGCCATTTATTCATCAATCTTTAAACTCATTCCACGTTTTTTCGTCTTTAATCAAAACCTGTTTGAAAGGGATTTTTTTTGTGTTTTCTGTGTTTTCTTCATTTAACCATTGTTCTACTTTGGTTTTAAAATGTTCATTTTTATGATATTCAAGCAATACCTGTACCCATTCTAATAATTCGCTGGTGTTAAGTTTTTTTTCTGCATATTCTGTTTTAGCACGCAAATACAAAAATGCCTCAATGGCTTTGTCTTTTATCTTTTTTTCGTATTCCTCATTATTTTTATAATTGGCATTGATGATTTCTTGAAGTATTTCCTTTTTAGGAAAATCAATATAATAATAAATACAACGCCTTAAAAATGCAGTAGGCAATTCTTTTTCTTTGTTGCTGGTGATGATGATAAGTGGTTTTTCTTCAGGTGGCGGAATTTTTTCGCCTGTTTCCACCACTTTAAAATCATATTTATCCAATTCGTTCAACAAATCATTTGGAAAATCAATGTCTGCTTTGTCTATTTCATCAATCAACAATACAGAAGGATTGTCCTTTTTGCTTTTAAAAAAAGCCTCTGATAACTCACCCCTTTGAAAATAGCTATTTTTTGCACCAAGTTTTGTGTTGTTAATAACTTTTCGGTCTTTTTGTCCTTGAATATCATAAAGTTTTCGCAATGCGTCATAACGATACAAACCATCTTGTGCTTTGGTGGTTGATTTGATTTGCCATTCTACATAATGGTCTTTGTAGTCTTGCTTATAAAATTCATACGCAACAGCTTCTGCCAAGCGTGTTTTTCCGCAACCTGGTTCGCCCATCAAAAGCAACGGTTTTTTGAGCAACAATGCCAAATTAACCGCTTCTATAAGATAGGGGTCTGGTATATAAGCGTTGAGTTTTGGATTGTCTATTTTTTTTTCTAAGGCTGTGCCTGTGTAGTGTATTTTATTTTTCTTAATTTCCATATTATTTTTCCTTGTTCTTTTTTAGTAGTGTCAAGTGTAAAGCCAAAATCATTGACTATTTTTTCAAAAAGTTTTTCAATATTTCCACATTCACAACTTTCCAAATAGATAGCTTCTTGATTTTTAAATACATTTTTAAATTTTTTATTATGAATTGTTTTTTTTGAGGCAATAACTCCATCATCATCATTGTCCTCATTCAATATCCAATTTTTTAAGTTTTCTAAGTCAATTTCTTGATTTATTTTATTTTTAAACCCATTGTATGTTATTAAAAATGGTATTTTATCAGAGAGACTTTTATCTATATTTTGTGTGAATATATGCTTAGGTTTTAATTTAGCACCTGTTTGTATTAAAAGTAATTCAATTGTATTTGATGGATTAGATTTTTCTATTCTCGTTGCAATTGGTTTCCAAATGTCCTCAAAAAAATTTATTTCATCTTCATCTTTTTTAAGCAATCCAATGCAAGTGTCTATTACAAAACGAATATTTTTAGTTCGTAATATTTGTATTAATTTTTCAGCAATCTTATCAAAAGTATTAGAGTGTAATAGTTCTTCTTCTGTCATTTCTGATATCATTTTATCATTACCCAATAAAACACAAAGTAATTCTTTTATGTTTGGGAAATCATTAGATTTTGCAAAAGTATATGTTTCAACGATATTTTTAGCTTCATTTTTAAATAAATGATTTGTCCAAAACAAATTTATTCCTTTTTCATAATTTTCTTCGGAGAATACTAAAAAAGTTTTTATAGATGATTTTGGGTATTCTTCTATTATTTGTTTGTCCCAATAAATAGGAATATTTTTTAATGCTTTTATAAGTGTGTGTTCAGTTTTTACTTGGGTTTTAGAATAGCGTTTGTAATGTTTTGGATAATCTTTTTTGATAATGCTCAATAAGTTATCTGTAAGAGAATTTTTCTCGCAATATTTAATAAGTTCTATTATTTTTTTGTCTTTATTAGCTAATTCTTCAATGTTATCATGAAGTTTTTCAAATTTAGGATTTAAAAAACAAAGCTTTAATATTTCTTGATTATCATAAGTTTTATCCAATAAATTATAAAGAGTTTTTCTATCCATAAATAAACACGATATTGAAAAATAATCAAAAAATATTTCCTAAAAATTAAGGTTGTCTGACAATTTTTGTAAAAAAAGGAAAAAACGAATTTGTCATTCTGAAAGAATCTGACTGTTTGACTGTTCTTGGCAGAAAAACAGCTAAATTCTTTAAGAATGACACTCAAGCAAAAAAGGCATTCCACAAAAATTGCCAGAGAAAAAAAGTATGAGTTTTGTAATTTTCCAAAAAAGAGGTCAGACCTTCGTAAACTACGGTGCAGACCTTTTTTTGGAAAAATGTTAAAAAAATTAAGTTATTTCATTCTCATTCCTCGCAATTATTGTATATATTTTTGATATACCACAGGTCGTTCTTCTTTAACAATGTTCAATAAAACATTTGTGAGTGAATGACGCTCACAATATCCAAGAAGTTCTATTATTTTTTTGTCCTTGTTGGCTAATTCTTCAATATTATCATGAAGTTTTTTAAATTCAGGATTTAAAAAACAAAGCTGTAATATTTCTTGATTTGTATAAGCCTCATTCAGTAAATTATAAAGAGTTTTCCTGTTCATCTTTTGTGATGTTAAATTATTGTTTAATGTTGTTATGTTTTCATTTTCTTTTAGAAGAATAATATTTTTTTCTATTAAATCTTTTTTAATGTTAAAAATTGGAATACCTGCGTTTCTTTGCCCTTTGATACCGCTATTATGCAAGGCAATCAATTCCCATTTTACATTAAAACAAGGCGAACCTGAAGAACCCTTTGCAGTTTCAGCAGTATAAAAAAGACGTGTTTCATTAGCATTAACACCTAAAATATTGCCTGACGATTCTTTAAGCGTATCTCCTTGTGGGTGTTGCATAATGTTTATTTTTGTATGTGGTTCATACACAGGCTTATCATCAGGAATTGCAATATACCCCCTGTTGGTTTTTTTGGATAATCGCAATACTGCGTAATCTAATTGATTGGGTTGTGGTGTGATTGTGTCATCTGAATAATTATCTGCATTACTATCCAAGCTTTGTGCAACTAACCAATTATCTGCCAAAGAATACATTTCTCCTAAATTAATTATACCATTTACATTTTTATAATCAAAACGTATGTAAAAATTTTTAACATTTTCTTCCTTATTTTTTATTTTTTTTATAACATGATAATTGGTAAGTATCATATCAGGAGCTATCAAAAAACCTGTTCCAACTGCATCACCACCAAAATCTATTCTGCATATTTTTTTAAATATGTCTGCTTGTTTTTGGTTTAATTCTATGGGATTGTTCAAACCATCTCCATAAGCATTGATTTTTGCTTCTTGTGCAGAAAGGTTTTCATTTTTTTGATTTTGCATAATATTTACAAATGTGTTAAGTTTTGGGTTATTAGGATTTTGTTTTATTGCACTTTCTAACAATTCTTTTAACCAATTTTCTGATTCAGCTTTATCCACCAAAATAGCCACAACATCATTCAAAGCACCTGTTCCTGCAATATTTTCTAAATGTTTGTTCAATCCTCCATAACGTAACATTCTTTTCAAACTGTTGTAATCTCTGAAAGCGTCTTTGAGTGCCTCCTCAAATTGCTGTATTTGCTCTCCTGTTAGTATCATATTGATTGTGATTAAAATGATGGATAAATTTTGAATAACCCTTTATGGTTGGAGTTCTATTTCTATTTCTAAAGGTTCTGTTTTTTGTTCTTTTTGTTTCCAAAAAAATCCTTTGCTTGCCCTGATTTCAGCTACAATACGATATTTTATTGTTTTTGTGCCTTTGGGTACTGCCAAAATTTGCATCAATAATTGGTCACCATTGAGTGGTTTGTTACTTTCGGGTTGTAATACCCAGGTACATTTATTAGACGAAACGCCCATAGATTGTACCACTGGAAAGCGAAAACTAAACGAAAAACTTCCTGATATTCCGCCTTCTGCACTTGTTTTTAGGGTAAGACCTCCTCCCAAATCTACCTGCCCAAAATTACCCAAATTAACATTTTGTGGTGTTTCTTCTGCTGATATATTCCCATTTGCAGACAATGTAATTTGAGTATTAATACCGCCTTTGAGCCATTCTTTAAAACGAGTATTGGGCAACAAATCAATGGTTTGAGCATTGTCTGTTAATGCTTCTGCTTCATACACCAATTCTTTTATTTTTGCTCCTTTTGATATTGTGCTTATGGCATGCAATACTGAATACAAATCTTTATCTTTGTACAAAATTTGCATATCAGGGGACATTGTTTCATTTTTGAGTTTAAATAAATGATACAAATTTTTGACAATGGGACGATTACCAACTTGTAATCTTATATCAAACACTTCTAAAGAGCCTGCTGACTCTATGTTAGATTCATCTTCTTCAAAATGAAATTCAAAATTTTGGAAACTCATATTTTTAGGGGATTAAGGTGTTAATAAATATTATTATTTTAGGATTTTGTGGTTTTGCTTGATATGAATTACTGATTAAATCATTTAATTTTCCATTGCTTTCAAAATATGAAATCAAATCAAATGCTGTATCAGTTAAATTATTTTTGCTTGTGATAGTATCAAGGTTTTTATTTAATTTCAAACGAACAAATCTTTTTAATTCGTCCATTGTTGGAAAGGCTGAAATAATTGCATCCATAAAAAGCTCTACCTGCAAACCTGTAAGTTCAGTAATATTTGGTAATATTTTTAAGGTGTTTGGTTCTGCTATTTGTATGTTTTCTTCTTCTTTATTATTTATAGAATTTATTAAATGTTTGGTTGTTTGTACCAAATCAACTGCAAATATACTAAGACCTAATACACCAATTTGATTGTTAATATTAACCCAAATATCTCTGTTGTATTGTTCTGTTGTGAAATTTTTGTCTATTTTCTCCAAAATATCCACAATAGCATTTTGGCGATTTTTATCCAAATTATTCAAAAGTTCTTGTTTGAAATTTTCCATACATAAAAATTTGTAAAAATTTTATAACACATTGATAATCAATACTTTTCAAAACCTACAAAGTTTTAAAAACTTTACAGGTTTTGGTGTATTATTTTAAAGATTGCATTTTACTTATTTTTCAAAAAATTACAAAATTTTATAACATTTTTTTTGGGCTTGAATAGAATTGATGAGATTTTTTGTCATTTCTAATAATCCAACATTAAAATTTCCTGCGGTAATTTCATTATCAATCGCAATCCATTTAGCTCTATCATATTGTTCTATTTCAAGTTTTTTATTTATTTCTTCCAAAATATACACAACAGCATTTTGTTGATTTGCTTTTATTTTTTCACGCAAACTTTCTTTGAATTGTTCAATATTCACATCTTCTTTTTTAATTGGAATGGTAGAATCCAGAATATTTTTAAAAAATTCTCGTAAAGAATACATTTCTATTTCAACACTTTCAAACCATTTATTATTATGTTTGAACTGAATGGTAAAATTCAAGCCTGAAATCATTTTGATATTTGTGTATTCTTTGGTAAATTCTTGAATTTGTTTTTTAAGAAAATCAAAAATTTTGGTGGCTTGTTTTGCTTGTATTTTGATAAAAATACTTTTTTCTTTCCAATCTTCTATAATTTCCGCAGAAGCATTATCATATTTCATCACAAAGCCATTTTTCCACTTCAAATGATTTCCTGCGTCATCAGAGGCTAAATTTTTACAATTTTTTACCATTAACCTACTCGCTATGCCCGCAGGAATAAAAGTAGCATACAAAAACTTAACCTCAAAATCATATATTTCTAATTCTGCTGGGTATGTAGGCTTTGTGGAAGATAAACAAGAGGGAACAATAATAGATTTTGTAGTTTCGCCTTGTTCATAACAAAATTCATAAGCCAACATCAAATCAACAAATTTTTTTCTGATTTCTTGTGCTTCTTGTTCTGACAGACCTTCTGTATGTTTTTTCCAAATTTCCTCTTGGAACGAAGGAGATAATTTGCCATGATGTTCTTGCATACCTTTGTGTTCTATTACACGAGCAAATGCATCACGAATCCAATCAGGATTTGTAATGATAAAATCTTTTAGTTTTTCGTCTTTTCCAAAATAAATGACTGAACCAATGCGGTGCAATACCTCTAACCAGGTTTGAGCTTCACTCTTTTCATTTTCTTTGTTGGATTGTGTGGAAACGCTATGTTTATCACAGATTTCCACAAATGTTGTATAAGAAATATAATTTTTTGAGGCTAATTGCTCCAATTCGTCTTTTACTGCAAACCAACTAAGTGCATAACGTTGATTGAACACATCATTAGAATTTTTGCCTATTTTTGGTAAAATATCTTTGATATGGTTTTCAAATTTTTTAAATTTTTCGTAATATTCTGTGATTTTTTCACAACTTATCGCAAAATGACCACCTTTATCTTTCCAAAGATTTATATGGTCTGTCAGATTTTGAGGTAAATTAAAATTTTGACATTCATCTTTATCATATTTATTGATAAGTAAGTGAAATAAATTATTTACTATTATTTTATTTTTGTATTTTTGCAAAAATAATCAAAAAACAATGTAATAATTATGGGAAAAATCACTAAATTAGAAATAACTTCAAATGACTTAT
>JAAFIN010000190.1 GCA_013297825.1 Cytophagales bacterium | reverse complement strand
ACTTGGAACACTGGCGGAACACTTCCATCAAGTCTTGGAACAGGTTTAGAATATCACTCTGGCGAATGGCCTCTTAATCCAAATGTAGGTGCTGAATACATCAATGCTTATTGGCGATTAAACCCTGTGGGTGGAAGTGGTTTTACTTATACTGCAGTTTTGTATTATGATATGGCATTATTAGGTATGATAACGCCAGCCAATGAAACCGCAATGCGACTTTCCAAAAAACCTACAAGTTTGCCTTATGTCTATCCTGATGCTTATCTTTGGGTTACTTATACAAGTGCAGGAAGTGCAGTAAATACCACCAATAAAACCGTAAATGCGGTTGTAAATCTTGATTCATTTTCGGATTTTACAGCAAGCAATGATGCTCGTCCTTTGCCTTTGACACTTTTGGATTTTCAGGCAAAAAGAGAAAATACAACAGAAGTTCAGATTTATTGGAATACTTCCCAAGAAACTGATATGAAAAATATTGAACTTCAAAAAAGTAAAACAGGTAAAAATTTTGAAACCTTGCAAATTGTTGATGCAAAAAATAACAGAAACAATGCTTATTTTACAAAAGATACAGAAATTAATTCTGCGTATTATCGCCTCAAATTCAAAGGTACAGATGGACGAGAGGATTACAGTATGATTCGCTTTGTGAAAGGTAATGAAAGCACTTGGGGATTTGTAGCACCCAATCCAATCAATGAAAATTCGTATTTGGAGGCAAGTGAGGACATCAAAAATGCTAAAAACATTGTGGTAAATGTTGTTAATATGTCAGGGCAACAAGTTGCTAATTTTGAAGGAAATTGGGAAAAAATACAAGAACAAACCAAAAATGAAATGAACAACTGGACAAAAGGCATTTATATTTTTAGCCTAAAATCAGACAATAATCCAAAAATTACCATAAAGTTGGTGAAATAATTTTTTTCTAAAAAAATAAAAAAAGCATTGATATAAAAAATCAATGCTTTTTTTAATGGTCTGTTGCGATAAAAATAGAAAAAATACCTTTAATTTAAGATTTTTAAAACTAAAATGTAAAATTACTTGAATTTATTTGTTATGCTTTTTATAAAATATTTTTTAAAAAACTATTTTTTTTATTTTACTGCATATTTTTGGTTGGTTTTGTTCAATAACCTTTTTTTGGGTTTTGTTTCAATTATTGTTTTTAATTCAAAACCACAATTATATCTTTTGGGTTTCATTTGTGGTAAAACGTATTTTCAATGGCATTTTTTTTGGATTTGGTTGATTTATTTTGGAATAAAATTGTATTTTTCTTGGGAAAATAAAAATCCTAAAAAAAGTTATTTCTTGCCTATTTCAGGTATTTTTTTTAGTTTTTGGGTGTTGGATTGTGTTTTTTTATTTTCTGTGTTGTTGGATATGTTATTTAATTTCAAAACAGGAATTATGTTATTTCTGCATTTAGATTTTATTTATAATATTGGGTATTTGCGGTATTTTATACTTTTTTTATCACTTTTATTAACCATTTTTTATTTCAAAAAGCAAAAACCTAATAAAAATCAAAACTTTTTACAAATATTTTTTATTATTTTGGGTGTATTTTTTTTTCGTTGTTTTTTTTCGTTATTTTTCCATTATTAACTGTAATTTTTTAACATTTATTTTACATATTTTTACAAGATAAAGAAACGCTTTTTTTACACTTTTTTACGAATATTTTTATGTTTTGTAGTATTTTATTAGCAGGTTGGGCAAGTATTATCGTGCCAATGATGATTTTTAGCATTCCGTTATCCGCAATTATTGGCAATTATTATATCAAAGCCCTCAAATTACGTCAGGGTATGCAGGGAAAATTGCCTGCTATTTCTGATGAGCAAATGGAAAAACTTAAAAAATTAGAAAATTTGGACGAAAGGGTTAAAAACTTGGAATCTATTATCACAAGCCTTGACCGACAAATTCTTAGCCTTAAAGAATTTGATGATGCCCAAAAAGTAAAAGAATTGGGCGAAAAATTAAAACAATAATTTTAAAAAAGATATTTGTTTGGATGTAAAATTTTCATAAAAATTTAAGCATTAAAAAAAGATTTTTTGTAATAGCTTTTTGTATTTTTCAGTAATCTTTTTATTCTTGCATTGTGAAATCATTTTATTGTGAAATTATCACACTGTAAAATCCTTGTAAATTTTTTGTTTAAAATAAAAATCTCCAAAATGAATAAATCTTCTGCCTTTAAAAATTTTTTGTTTTTTCTGCTCTGCCCTTTTTTTGCTATACACTCTCCTTTTGGAGGCTGGGGAGCTTTTGCCCAAACTTATGCAGAAAGTGCAGTACAATTTAGCAGACTTTCTATGAATGGCTCTGCACGTTATCAAGGATTGGGTGGCACACAGACCGCACTTGGAGGCGATATTGGGGCAATTACAGGAAATCCTGCAGGTTTGGGATTTTTTCAAAAATCTGAATTTACGGTTACAACAGGCGTAAATGTTGCTCAAACCAACACCACATATTTTCAAAAAGATTTTCAAGCAGAAAAAATAACGCCCATTTTACAAAATTTTGCGATGGTATTCTGTTTTGATAATGACGAACCTAATAAAAAATTTAAAAATGGCTCCTTGGCAATATCTTTCTCCAGAGTAAATAATTTTAACCAAAGTTTCGCTTATCAAGGTATCAACAAACGCACTACCAAAACCGACAGTTATGTAGCACAAGCAGATGGCATTAGAGCAGGCGATTTAGAAGATTTAAACCAATCACAATTAGAATACCAAAGAGCAACTTATTTTTCATTTTTGGTAAATCCTGTTTTGATATTAAGCAATGGACAAACTTTCCCTGACAATAGAGAATATTTTACATTTGCAAGACGTGGAAATAATCAACTTTATGGCAATATAGACCAAAGCGAAGAAGTAATCAGCAAAGGAGGCGAAAATCAATGGAATATTTCGTATGGTGGAAATATCAGCGACAAATTTTATTTTGGGGCTGGTCTTGCGGTTAATACGCTTAGATATTCACGTAGAAAAGAATACAACGAAAAAGTATTAACTGATACCTGTGATTTGGTTAGATTTACCGAAACTGAAACGCTAACCACCGCAGGAACAGGTTTTAGTATGAATGCAGGTGTAATTTATCGCCCTTTTAACTTTATGCGTGTGGGTGCGTCCATTCATTCGCCTACTTGGTACAGCGTAAAAGATAATTTTAGAAATGATTTTAATAGTACCGTAAAAAATACACAAGGTGTGCCAAAAGTTTATCAAGAATTTACGTTGCCAGGTGAATTTGAATATCGCCTTACAACTGCTTGGCGTGCAACAGGAGGTGTGGCATTTTTTGTAGGAAAATATGGTTTTATTACTGCTGACGTGGAATATTTGGGAAATGATGCAGTAAAATTAGGCAATAATGATGGGCGCGTTTTTGAGAATGATAATAAATTTTTGCGTACTTATTTACGCAATACCTTAAATTATAAAGCAGGTGCAGAATTGCGTTTGGATATTTTTAGGCTTCGTGCTGGCTATAATTTCCAAGATAATCCTTACAGCAACAAATTGGATAATTTGGATAGAAGTATCACTACTTACACCGCAGGTGCAGGTATGAGGCTTACGAATTGGTATTGGGACGTGGCACTTTCGCAAGCGAACACCAAAAGCATTTACCAACCTTATAGCCTCGCAGGCACAGATTACGAAGGTTTGGAGCCTATTGCACAACAAAAACACACGATTTGGCAAGGTGTGCTTTCGGTAGGATTTTATTTTGAATAATTTTTTTGGATAAACCTATAAGGTTTTTTTAAAATCTTAGGCAATGAGGTTGTAGATATTGGCACTTATGGCAATCGTTCTCACAAAATCAGTGTAAGATTAAGTCCTCTTACCATAAAAGCATTTGGAGAGAAAAATCTAACTCTTGAAAAAATTTTGGCAAGAAAAAAAATGTTTGGCGGTTTGGACGGAAAAATAAAAAGTAAAAAGAGAAAATAGTAAGGGAAAAATAGAAAATCAAAAAAAAACAGCACAATTTAAAAAAATTGTGCTGTTTTTTATATTTGTATCATAACTGACCTTTGTATTTATGCTTTTTATAATTCCTAATACCTAATTCCTAACACCTAATTTACAAAACATTTTCCATTTTACCGTTTTGAAATTCAAGGTTTTGGCGGTGGTTTGGCATACTTTGAATGTTGTTTTGAGCGTTGCTTGGAGTTGGTTCAGTTTTTTCAATGCTTTTATTGATTGCTATTTTTTTCAAAGAACTTTGATGTTTGTATTGCCAAAAAAGCCACGTAACAATCCCAGATAAACCTATCAATGTAGGGAGTGTATAAATGGGTGAAGCACTTTGGAAAGGATACATTGCCAAAATAAAAAATATGTTGATGCCATACATTGTGAGTGAGGCTTGTGGGTGCGTAAAACCATTATCTACCAAATAATGATGAAAGTGGTTTCTGTCCCCTGAAAATGGCGATTTTCCTTTAGAAGTACGCAAAATAAACAACCTCAATGTGTCCAATAAAGGTAATATTAAAATCGCTACTGCATACACAGGTGCAAATGTAGTGCGAAATAATGTACCTGAAATCCTGTTAAATTCTATGAATTGTAAAGCAAATATTGCTAATAAAAGCCCAACCGTAAGCGAACCTGTGTCGCCCATAATAATATGTGCTTTTTTGCCAAAATTCCACATTAAAAATCCTAATAACGCTCCACAAGTTGCCATTGCAATTATTCCCCAATCATTATAACCCATTGCAAAAAACAATATCCCAAACGTAAAACTGCTAATAAAACCCAAACCTCCCGAAAGTCCATTGATGCCATCTATGAGATTATACGCATTGACAATCACTAAAACCGTAAAAACTGTTATTACCACACTTGTCCAATAAGGAATATCATCAAACCACAAAAAACCGTATAAATGTGTGAGGCGAATATCACATTTTATGGCTAATAACAATGCTACAACGATTTGAGCAGTAAATTTTTTGCTGGGTGTAAGTGGAATAATATCATCTTTTACGCCTGTAAAAAACAAAATCATAAGCCCTGCAAGTGCATAACCAAAATTAGGGACTTTGGCAAAATCCACAAAAAACGTACTTGCAATAAACATTCCGCCAAATATGGCTATACCACCCAGATTTGGGAGACTGTGTGTGTGAATTTTTCGTGGTTCATTAGGCTCATCACACAAGCCTTTTTGATGTGAAACTTTTATAATAGAAGGCACACTAAAATAGGTAATAATGCACGCACTTATAAAAGCAAGAATTGTAAATAGTATCATCATAATTGCGAAAGCGAGGTGGTTAAATTTCAATAATCATATAATTTTTAGTATTTTAGATTTTACAAATGCACATTCAAAAATCTGTTTTATGATATTTTAAAATGTGTTTTTTTAAGAAAATTATATTAAAAAAAAATTGATATTAACTTTTGGTTTTAGGTTTTCTTTCTTTTTACGAATTTTTTAGGTTTTTTGGCTAAATTTTTTTCAAATTTTTCTAAAAATTCTTAAAAAAAGTTAAAAAACATATTCAAAATAAAAATAAAGTAGATTAAAGTAGAATTTCTTGCAAAAATACGCAATATGTGTATCATATTCAAATAAAGTGTTTTTAAGAATTTATTAAAATTGAGTTAAGCCAAATAATTTGTTTTTTAGTAAAAAAAAGCCTTTTTTTGCTATTTGGTTAGAAATAAATGAAAAATAAAATGGTAAGTTTAGCACACAAATTTCTTTTTTTAGAGGAAATGTGTAAGCAAAAGGTGTAAGAAAATACATTTTTAGGGGAAAGGTGTCAATAGAAAGGTGTAAGAAAATACTTTTTATTTTGCATTTGGCTGTTTCATTCATAATTTATAATTTATCATTCAACATTATTAAATATGCATCTCAACTATCATTTTTTACGTCATTTTTCGCAAGAATTAGCCAAACAATTATCCACAAATTGGGCATTGGGTATTCAGGAAAAAGAATTTATTAAAAATATTATTCCTGAAAAAAACGAACCGCTTGCCTTATTAACCATTTTTTCACAAAGCAAAGACGAAATAATATTTGGTTTTGGAAATAAAGAAAAAGACCTTTTTCTGCGTGCAACACTCAAAAATGAACTTACAGGATTAAGTACAAGCGATAATTTTGCAAGAGCAAAAAAAAATAGTGTTAATCTTTTTCCGCAATTATTAGATTTAAAAATTCAAAAAATTGTGCAGTTTCAAAATGAAAGAGCTTTTGCATTTTATTTTGAAAATGATTTTGTCTTGCTTTTCAAACTTTTTGGAAGAAGAACAAACGTAGTTTTATTTGAAAAAAATAAAGTATTTGAACAACAAACTCCATTTGAAAATGAATGTGAATTTGAAAACGAATATAATTTTGTCATTGCATTTCACAAAAAAATGCTTCAAGACTATGAAATTATACTTTCAGATTTGGATAGAATTATTGACCAAGAAAAACCAAATTTTCTACAAGAAAATGGTGATAACAAAATCCTTTTTCCTACTTTTGGCAAAGAAATTAATGAATTATTAAAAGAAAAAAATTATCAAAATGCTGAAAATGAAACCAAATGGCAAATTATTCAAGAAATTTTAAAAGAAATTTCCCAAAAGAAATTTACAGTTTTTCAGCGTTCAGAGGACAAATTACCTGAATTTACATTGCTTTCAACACCTCCAAACGCAAAAATTCTTTTTCAAGGAAATAATGCAATAGAAGCAAGCACACAATTTTTTTATATTACCGCCAAAACCGAAGGACTTGCCAAAGAAAAAACTGATGCTGTCAGGGAATTGCAACGACAACACAAATTGAATAAATCGTATTTGCAAAAAAATAAAACTCGCCTTGATGACATCAACGAAGCATCAAGTTACGAAAATATTGGGCATATTATTATGGCAAATCTTCACGCAATACCGCCACACACGGAAAAAGTGAAATTATTTGATTTTTTTGAGGAAAGAGATTGTATAATTGTTCTGAAAAAAGACCTTTCGCCACAAAAAAATGCAGAAAATTATTACCGAAAAGGCAAAAATGCCAAAATTGAAATTGATATTTTGAAAAAAAATATTGAAAGAAAAGAAAATGAAGTATTGGAGTTAGAAATTCACCTTGCAGAACTTGAAAAAATTGACCAAATAAAAGTATTAAGAAAATATCTTTTGGATAATGGACTTCAAAAACAAGACGAAGAAAAAGCCATTAAAGAAAATTTATTTAAAAAATTTATTTACAAAGGTTTTGAAATTTGGGTTGGAAAAAATGCTAAAAACAATGATTTATTGACCCAAAAATATGCTTACAAAGAAGATTTGTGGCTTCACGCCAAAGATGTAAGTGGTTCTCACGTGGTTATCAAATACCAAGCAGGAAAGCCATTTCCAAGTGATGTGATTGAGAAAGCTGCGAGTTTGGCAGGTTATTATTCCAAACGTAGCACTGACACGCTTTGCCCTGTGATTGTTACGCCTAAAAAATATGTGCGAAAAACCAAAGACCTCGCACAAGGTCAGGTAATTGTGGAAAAAGAGGATATTATTATGGTTGTGCCTGAAAAATTTTAGCAGGATTTTTAGGATTTAAAGATTAGCAGGATTAAATACAAATTGAACTTTGAACTTTAAACTTTGAACCTTAAACTTTAAACCTTGAACTTTGAACCCTTGAACTTTGAACCTTAAACTTTAAACCTTGAACTTTAAACCTTGAACTTTAAACCTTAAACTTTGAATACAGCATATCTTTCCAGCCCAATAGGTTTTTTGCAAATAACTGCAAGTGAAAAGGGCACTACAAAAATATTGTTTGAAAATCAATTTTTAGATGAGATTTCACAAGTTTTGACTGAAACCAACTTAGAAAATATCCAAAATACACACTTAAAAAATGCTTTTTTGCAATTAAAAGAATATTTTGAAGGCAAAAGAACTACTTTTGAATTGGAATTGGAGATGGAAGGTACTGATTTTAGAAAAAATGTTTGGGAAAATCTTACAAAAATTCCTTTTGGACACACGAAAACTTATGCAGAATTTACAATCCAAATAGGCGATATAAAAGCTATTCGTGCAGTTGCTGGTGCAAATAGCAAAAATCTTATTGGTATTGTAGTGCCTTGTCATAGGGTTTTGGGTGCAAATGGACACCTCACAGGATATGCTGGCGAACTTTGGCGAAAAGAATGGCTGTTGAAGCACGAAGGTAGTAGGCTTTTTTGAAAATGGCGAATTGTAGTTGGGTTTGTTTGAATGATGAATTATAAAAATAAAGCTTTTTAAATTAATGTTATATTTAGTAATTCTTTTCAATAAAACATTATGTACTGTTTCAAGTAATTTGTTGATTTGTTCAAGTTTTTAGTGATTTTAAAGCATTCTCAAAATATCTTTTACAGATTTAAGATATTGTTTAAATTTTAAGTTTTGAGGAAAATCTTTTATTAATTCTTTATAGAGTTGTTGTGATTTTAAATAAAATTCTTTCGCTTTTATCTTTTGTTTTATTCGTTTATAAGCATCTCCCAAATCTGCATAAGAAATTGCTAAACTTTGTCTAATTGTTATATCTTGTTTATCCAAAGTGTAAATGTCTTCATTTAATTTTGTATTTTCTTCAAAATATATTAATGCTTTTAATACATTCCCCATTTCAGTGTGTGTTTTACCCACTGACTGATTTAAAAGAGCTAAACCAAATTTGAGTTCTATATTTTGTGGATAATTATTATGCAAATCATTTGTTACTTTTAAAGCGTCTTCAAAAAACACTAACGCTGTTTGAAATAATTTCATATATAAATAAGTATTACCCAAATTTTCATATGAAATTGCTAAGTCATTTTGAAATGCTATATTTTGTGGGTATGAATTGTAAAGTTCTTTAATTAATGTGTTACTGTTTTCAAAAAATGACAATGCTGTTGAAAAATTATGCAATTGATTATGTATTTTACCTAATTTTTCATAAGAAATTACTAAATAGTGTTTAAATTCTATATTTTGTGGATAATCATTACAAAGAGATATTCTAAAATAATTATAACTTTCAAAAAAATTTAATGCTTGGGATAAATCTCCCATTTTTTTAGAAATTTCTCCCAATCTCAAATAAGATATAGCTAATCCATGTTTAAATTCTAAATTTTTAACGTTTTCATAATGAAGACTATAAATTAGTTTGTGGCTTTTTTTAAAAAAAATTAACGCTTTTGATAAATCTCCCATTTTATCATAAATCCCACCAAATTTCATATAAGACATTGCTAAACTATTTTTAAACTCTTTGTTTTTTTCAGATAATTCTTCTAAAACTTCAATTTCAGATTTAAAAAAAGATAATGCTTTTGGTAAATCACCCATCGAACCATAAAGCTCTCCTAATCTTGAATAAGAAATTGATAAACCATTTTTAAACTTTATATCGTCAAAATTTAATTCATAAACTTCTTTCATCAATTTGTTACTTTCTTCAAAAAACGTCAATGCTTTTTGTAAATTTCCCATTTTATGATGTATTTCTCCTGATTTTTCACAAGAAATTGCTAAATCATTTTTAAAATCTACATTTTCAGGATTTATTTTACAAAGTTGTTTTATCAAATCATTAAAATATCCAAAAAACACTAATGCTTTTGGTAAATTACCACTTATTTGATGAAAACTTGCAATTCTTTCAAAAAGCACTATAATATTATGATTATAATAAAATTTAACGTGATTCACAATACTCTCAGCATAATTACAATAAATAGCAATATACATATAATTTTTTGCCTTATAATGAGGATTATCTTTCCAATTTAATTGATTAATCAAAGAGTTAATTATCTTTTCGCAATCTATATACAATCTATCTCTATTTTTAAATCTTACTACAGTTTGAACGACAGAATTAGTTTTGAAAACAGATTGTTCTTTGTTAAAATCAATCCAACCTTTTTGTTCAAGAAGCAAAAGCGTTTTGTCAGACATAGCATCACCTATGAGATTTTTCAAAATATCATAAGGAATATTCTCAGGAGGCAACACCGAAAAAATAGACAAATGATGTTGTTCTTCATTAGTGAGTTTTTCGAGGCTATAAAGTGCCATTACGAT
>JAAFIN010000193.1 GCA_013297825.1 Cytophagales bacterium | reverse complement strand
CTCTTACGTTTTTAATTTTTTTTCAAAAAAAAATTTGTTGTATTTCTTGATGTTTGGATAAAATAATAAAGTATTCTTATATTTTTTGATGGTTTTTAAAAAAAAATTATTGTCTTAAAAAAAGTTTTTCTTACATAAAATAAATAAAATGCTAAAAAATGTTTCTTCATTGGGGAAACATTTTTTTTGTTTTCTCCCTCAATTAAAAAAAAACCAAATTATATTTTAAAAAAACTTAAAAAAAAAGCCTTCAAATGCTTTTTTAAAAATTATATTATAAAAAATAATAAAATGCTTATTTATTTTTGTATATTTGCACGTTTTTTAAAAATACCACTAAAAAATAATAATTCATAAATAATCAATTTTTTTGAAAAACGCATAATTCTATATGCAAAATATTCGTAACATTGCCATCATTGCCCACGTTGACCATGGCAAAACTACATTGGTTGATAAAATTATTCACGCATCTAAAATATTCCGTGAAAATCAACAATTTGATGACCTTCTACTTGACAACAACGACCTTGAACGTGAAAGAGGTATTACTATTGTTTCCAAAAACGTATCTGTACGCTACCACGACGTAAAAATCAACGTAATTGACACACCAGGTCACGCTGACTTTGGCGGTGAAGTAGAGCGTGTGCTTAAAATGGCTGATGGCGTACTGTTGCTTGTAGATGCCTTTGAAGGACCTATGCCTCAAACACGTTTTGTGTTGAGCAAAGCCCTCCAATTAGGCTTAAAAGTAATCGTAGTTGTTAATAAAGTTGATAAACCTAATTGTCGCCCTGACGAAGTACACGAAGCAGTATTTGATTTGATGTTTAGTTTGGACGCAAACGAAGAACAACTTGATTTTCCAACAATTTACGGTTCTGCAAAAAATGGCTGGATGAGTGATGACTGGAAAGAACCTACTGACAACATAGAAGCACTTTTGAAAGCTATCGTAAAACATATTCCGCCATCTCCTGCACATCAAGGTATTCCACAAATGCAAATTACTTCGTTGGATTATTCTTCTTTTGTTGGTCGTATTGCGATTGGAAGGGTTTTTCGTGGAACTTTGAAAGAAAATACAGATATGGCACTTTGCAAAGCTGATGGAAGCATCAAAAAAGTGCGTGCAAAAGAATTAAATATTTTTGAAGGGCTTGGTAGAGTAAAAGTTTCAGAAGTTTCTGCTGGTGAAATCTGTGCTATCAATGGCATTGAAGGTTTTGAAATTGGCGATACTTTGACTGATTGGGAAAATCCGCAAGCACTACCTCGTATCTCAGTTGATGAGCCTACAATGAGTATGCTTTTCACCATCAATAATTCTCCTTTTTATGGCAAAGACGGTAAATTCGTTACTTCTCGCCATTTAAGAGATAGACTTATGAAAGAAATTGAAAAAAATCTTGCCCTTAAAGTTCAAACAATGGACACAGAGGACAAATTCCTTGTGTATGGTCGTGGTATTCTTCACTTGTCTGTATTGATTGAAACAATGCGTAGAGAAGGTTATGAGTTACAAGTAGGACAACCACAAGTAATTTTTAAACAAATTGACGGACAAAAACACGAACCTTTTGAAACCCTCGTGATTGATGTGCCAACAGAAGTATCTGGTAAAGCGATTGAACTTGTAACAATGCGTAAAGGCGAACTTCTTATTATGGAAACCAAAAACGATTGGCAACATTTGGAGTTTAGTATTCCTGCACGTGGTTTGATTGGATTAAGAAGTAATGTACTTACTGCAACTGCTGGTGAGGCGGTTATGAATCACCGTTTTGATATGTACAAACCATACAAAGGTGAAATTCAAGGACGTATCAATGGCTCACTTATCGCAATGGACACAGGAGCTGGTACTGCTTATGCGATTGATAAATTGCAAGATAGAGGTGTATTTTTTGTTGACCCAGGGGAAGAAGTTTATACAGGTCAAGTAATTGGCGAACATAGTCGTCAAAATGACCTTGTGGTAAATATCCAAAAAGGCAAAAAACTCACTAATATGCGTGCTTCTGGTACTGATGACAACGTAAAAATTGCTCCAAAAATCCAATTCTCTTTGGAGGAAGCAATGGAATATATCCAAAAAGATGAATATTTGGAAATTACGCCAAAAACATACCGTATGCGTAAAATTTATCTTGATGAAAATGAAAGAAAACGTTATGCAAATCAGTTTGAAATGGCTGAATAATTGTTTTGTCTAAAATTCTTTTTGATAAAATAAAAAATCACAAAAAATATCGTCTGTACCGTAGTTTACGAAGGTCTGACGATATTTTTTGTGATTTTTTTAGCTAAAAAAGGAAATAAATTTTAATGTGAAAAAGTATAATTTTTTAATTTAATTAAAAATAAAAGCCTTTTTCAAACAAATTTCAATTAAAAACCTTTTTATTTTAACTTTTTATTCAAAATAAACGTTACTTTTGTAAAATTCCAAATGACTATTTAATTCCTTTTTTTATGCTTTTACAATTTTCAGTAAAAAATTTTAAAGTTTTTAAAGATAAAGCTATTTTAAGCCTTATTGCTTCCAATTATGACCAAACCACACGAGAAAATGAAAATGTTTATAAAAATGAAAAATATGGTTTTAGAATCCTCAAAAGTGCTGTGATTTATGGGGCAAATGCAAGCGGAAAGAGTAAGTTAATAGATGCTTTAGGTTATATGAGGCATTTTGTATCTAATGATTTAGATAAAAAAAATGTCAAAATAAGACCTTTTCTTTTAAACACAGAAACAGAAAAATTACCTTCAGAATTTGAAGTGAATTTCATTTATGATAATATTTTATATCGTTATGGTTTTGAAGTTACTGAAAATGAAGTAATTGCTGAATGGCTTTTTTACAAACCTAAAACAAAAGAAATTCAATTATTTTATAGAGATGAAAATAATTTTGAAATTCATGATACGCTTTTCAAAAAAGGAAAATTAGTTCAAAATCAAGGGTTAGTAAGGAAAGATATGCTTTTTCTTGTTATTTCAGCAAAATTTAATGAAAAAATTGCTATTGATACAATAAATTGGTTTGCAATTACAGGAGTGCTTTTAGGTTTATATGATGATATTTATGCGGAGTTTGCATTAGAAGAAGCAAAAAAAAAACCAAAAAAGGTAAAAATTTTAGAACTATTAAAAGTTGCAGATTTAGGCATTAAAAATATTCAACTTAAAAAATTAGAAGAAGATGAAGAAAATGAAATTTATGATGTTTTAACAACACATTCAGTTTATGGTAATGATAAAAAAATAATAAAAGAAAAAAATTTTTCGCTTTATGATGATGAATCATCAGGCACACAAAAATTTTTTGCTTTGACCGCTATTATTTTGGAGGTACTGGAAAATGGTCGTATCTTTATCATAGATGAATTAGATGCAAAATTACACCCAAATTTAGTTTGTAAAATTGTGGAATTGTTTAATTCAAAAGAACATAATCCAAAAAATGCCCAACTAATTTTTAATACACACAACACCAATTTATTGGATTCTGGGCTTTTTAGGCGTGACCAAATTTGGTTTACAGAAAAAAATAAATATGGTGAAGCAAAATTGTATTCATTGGCAAATATCAAAGGTATTGACAAAAAAGATAACTTTGAAGATGATTATATCAAAGGAAAATACGGAGCTGTGCCTTATTTGGCTTTTTTTGATGATTTTACTCCTGAAAAATAAAATTTTTATCCAAAAAAATTTACCAAAAAATTTTGTGAAGAATAATTATGAAAATGAAAGATAAAAAAGCAGAACAAGAAGAAGCCAAAAAAAGACACAAAGAACAACTAAAAGCACAACGAAAAACAACATCAAATCTGCAAGCAGTAGATGAATTGGAAGTAGGGAAAATAGAAAAAAAACCTTCTATTTTGATTGTATGCGAAGGCAAAAACACAGAACCATCATATTTTAGGCATTTTAGACTTTTATCTGCAACGGTTAAAATCGCAGGAACAGGGAAAAATACAATTTCAGTTGTAAAAGATGCAAGGATATTAAGTGAAAATCAGAAATATGACCAAGTTTGGTGTGTTTTTGATGCAGACCCAAAACCTTCAAATCCAAAACAAGCACATAATTTTAATTCTGCCATTGCATTAGCCAAAAAATATAAATTTGGTGTTGCATATTCCAATCAAGCATTTGAATATTGGCTGATATTGCATCTGGACGACCATCAAGGCGGAGCAATGAATAGAAATGATTACAATACCAAAATCAATGAACTTTTATTGCCTTTTGGTGTGGTATATGATGGCAATGGAAGCAAAAAAATAAATGAAGATTTTTTTGAACTTTTGGAAATGGGAGTTAAAACCGCCATAAAAAGAGCAAAAAGAAATTATGCTTTATTTGATTACACTGAACATACAAATCCTGCACAAGAAGAATCAACAACCACAGTTTTTGAATTGGTTGAAGAATTGTTAAAATATATTTGATTTTTTGCTAAAAATTTTTATAAAAATCAATACCAATTTTTTGCAATGACTTTATAAGAAGTTGAAGCAAAAAACATATCTACTTCTATTAGAATAAAATATTTTTGAAATATTAGTTTCTTCAAACCACCAAACCATCTTTTAACCTAATAATTCTTTCTGTAACATCAGCCACTTCTTGGTCGTGGGTTACGATAATCACAGTTGCACCTTCCTTGTGAATTTGTTTAAAAAGATTCATTACTTCATCAGAGGTTTTGCTGTCCAAAGCACCTGTTGGTTCATCAGCAAGTATAATTTTTGGTTTTGTGATTAAGGCACGTGCAAGGGCAACACGTTGTTTTTGCCCGCCTGAAAGCTCATTAGGCGAATGATTAGCCCATTCACGCAAACCTACTTTATCCAAATATTCTAAAGCAATTTTTTGGCGTTGGCTTCTGCTTACTTTTTGGTAATAAAGGGGCAAAGCAACATTTTCCCACGCATTTTTGAAAGCCAATAAATTAAATGATTGAAACACAAAACCAATAAAACGATTGCGATAAAATGCTGATTGACTTGCTGAAAGATTTTTCATCAATGTATCATTCAAATAATATTCACCACTGTCATAATCGTCCAAAATCCCCAAAATATTCAATAAAGTTGATTTTCCTGAGCCAGAACTTCCCATAATTGACACCAATTCACCTTCATAAATCTTCGCTTCAAGATTTTTTAATACGTGTAGTTTGTGGTCTTTGCCAATAGAATAATATTTGTTGATTGATTTCAAATCAATCATTGTTTTTGTTGTCATAAAAGCCCCCTAACCCCCATAAAAGGGATTTTGGCTGTTTCATTCCTAATTCCTAATTCCCAATTCTTAATTCAATTTATAATTCACCCCCAAATTCACAAAAAATGATACGTCTTCGCCAGCTAATTGTGGTTTAATCGTTCTCGCAACGACACCCAAACACCTTCCTACATCTTGCATCATAAGCGTAGGTTGAAGTTGCAAACCGAAATTATCAGAAATCGCATATTCCAAAATACCGCCCAACATCATATTGCTATATTGTAATGTTCTTGTAAAAGAAGATTGGTATATGTTGTAATTTTCCAAATTTTCTTTGGTAATTCCAAAACCAATATTAAAACCTCCTTTTAATTTGTTGCAAATATTGTATTGTTTTTCTAACAAAATATTAGTGGAAAATGTATTAATGGTAGCATTAAGCCCTTCGTTGTTGAATACAGAATTTACAATTTTTGTTCTAAAATCCCAATTTTCGCCTGTCATACCTGCCTGCAATGAAGTTACACGTAATTTGATACCCCACGATTTGCCTGTGGGCGTATATTTGAGTTCCATTGCAAGGGAAGTAGGCAATGTGTATTTCACATTGGTAACCATTTGTTCGTGAATATATAATTTTCCTGTGCCTGCGTGCAACCCAAATTCTATCTTTTGGGCATACAAAAAAGTATTTTTTGTAAAAAAAATGCTTAATGACAAAAGCATTAAAAAACGCAATAAAAATGATTTTTGCATAAAAAAATAATGAAAATGGAAAAATATTGTGTTTAATTTATTTTATTTCAATTTATTTTTGTAAAGAAAAATCATAGGCGTTGTTTTGTGAAATCTTTTTTTGTAAAAATGTTTTTTATTGAAAATATTTTGCAAAAGTATTTTTTTTTGTGAAAAAACAAATTTTTTAGCTTATTTTTAAATGTTTTTTTGTTTTTTTAATGTTTTTTATAACTTTTTTATTTTATTTAATTTTTTCATAAATTCTTCAGTTGTCTGATAATTTTTGTAGAAAAAGAAAAATGAAAACCCAAACAAAAAAAATATTCTACAAAAATTATCAGAGAACCTAAAATTTATCTATTTTTAAACATTTATCTTTTTAAAAAAAGAAAAAATTTTATAGTTGTTTAGGTTATTGAAAATTTAGAATTTTATAACATTACATTTTTTCAAAGACTAAATAATTACTTAAATTTTAATTTCACGCAAAATTCCTTTATTTTTGCCTAAAAATTTTAATTTAATCCTAAAAAAAGGTTTATTCAAACGTATGAAAATAGCAGTTGTAGGCACAGGATATGTGGGTTTGGTAACAGGTACTTGTTTTGCAGAAACAGGCAATACCGTTACGTGTGTAGATATTGACACCAAAAAAATTGAAAAATTAAAAAATGGAACAATTACCATTTTTGAGCCAGGTTTAGAAATTCTTTTTGAAAGAAACCTAAAACAAGGCAATCTTAAATTCACTACTTCGCTTTCAGAAGGCATACAAGATGCTGAATTGATTTTTTTGGCATTGCCTACGCCTCCAGGCGAAGATGGCTCTGCTGACCTCAAATATATCTTACAAGTAGCTGATGATTTGGGCAAAATTCTTACCCATTATGCGGTTATCGTGGATAAAAGCACCGTCCCTGTTGGAACTTCTGAAAAAGTGCATAATGCCATTGCCAAAAATATCAAAGTAGAGTTTGATGTAGTTTCTAACCCTGAATTTTTGCGTGAGGGCGTTGCGGTGGAAGATTTTATGAAACCTGATAGGGTTGTGGTTGGGACAAGTTCTGAAAAAGCCAAAAAGGTAATGGAAAGACTTTATGCACCATTTATTCGTCAAGGAAATCCACTTATTTTTATGGACGAAAAATCTGCTGAAATGACCAAATATGCAGCAAATGCGTTTCTTGCTACCAAAATTACTTTTATGAATGAAATCGCAAATCTTTGCGACAAAGTAGGTGCAAATGTGGATATGATTCGCAAAGGCATTGGTACAGATACACGCATAGGAAACAGATTTTTGTTTGCAGGAATTGGTTATGGTGGAAGTTGTTTTCCAAAAGATGTGCAGGCACTTGCCAAAACCGCAGAGGAAAATGGTTACAATTTTGAGATATTAAAATCTGTAATGGAGGTAAATGAAAGACAAAAAGGCAGGTTATTGCCTTATTTGGAAAAAGAACTTGGAAATCTCAAAGGCAAAAATATTGGTATTTGGGGGCTTGCTTTCAAACCTAATACTGATGACATTAGAGAAGCACCTGCTTTGACAAATATTGAAATTCTTTTGGAAAAAGGTGCAACTGTAAAAGTTTTTGACCCAGAAGCTACTGAACACGTAAAACATATTTTTGGGGATAAAATTTCCTATGCTGATAGCAAATATGGGGCAATTATGGAAGCTGATGCACTTCTTATTATGACCGAATGGGCTACTTTCCGCAACCCTGATTTTGAGGTAATGGATAAATTATTAAAAAATAAACTTATTCTTGATGGTCGCAATCTTTTTGAACCTGACCAAATGAAAGAACTTGGTTATACATATTATAGCATTGGGAGGGAGAAAGTTTAATTAATGGTGAATGGTAAATGGTGAATGGTAAATGGTGAATGGTAAATGGTAAATGAAACAGCCAAATACATTTTTCATTGCACAGCAATCTGGTTGTTTTTTTCTTTTGAACCTTGAACTTTTGAACCTTGAACTTTAAACTTTTGAACCTTGAACTTTAAACTTTTGAACCTTGAACTTTTGAACTTTTGAACCTTGAACTTTTGAACTTTTGAACCTTAAACTTTAAACTTTGAAACTTTTGAAAAAAGTACTTATAACAGGTGCTGCTGGCTTTTTAGGCTCACACCTTTGCGACAAATTTATAAAAGAAGGGTATTATGTAATAGGAATGGACAATCTTATTACAGGCAATATGGCTAATATTGAGCATTTGATGCCATTACCTAATTTTGAATTTTATCATCACGATGTTTCCAAATACGTCCATATTCCTGGCAATTTGGATTATATTTTGCATTTTGCATCTCCTGCAAGCCCGATTGATTACCTCAAAATCCCTATCCAAACCCTCAAAGTAGGTTCCTTGGGTACGCATAATTTGTTAGGTTTGGCACTTGCCAAAAATGCAAGAATGTTGATTGCTTCCACCTCAGAAGTATATGGCGACCCACTTGTACACCCACAAACCGAAGATTATTGGGGAAATGTTAATCCAATAGGACCTCGTGGCGTATATGACGAAGCAAAACGTTTTCAGGAAGCAATGACAATGGCATATCATACCTATCACCAAGTAGAAACACGTATTGTGCGTATTTTCAATACGTATGGCCCTCGTATGCGACTTGATGACGGTCGTGCATTGCCTGCATTTATGAGCCAAGCCCTCAAAAACGAGGATTTGACAGTGTTTGGTGATGGCTCACAAACAAGGTCATTTTGTTATGTAGATGATTTGGTAGATGGTATTTATCGTCTTTTGTTGAGTGATTATGCGTATCCTGTAAATATTGGTAATCCTGAGGAAATTACATTATTGCAATTTGCACAAGAAATTCAACAACTTTGTGATACCAAAAGCAAAATTACCTATCACCCATTGCCAAAAGATGACCCAAAACAACGCAAACCTGACATCACAAAAGCAAAAGAATTATTGGGTTGGGAGCCAAAAGTTTCACGTGAAGAAGGCTTACAACGTACTTTTGAGTATTTTAAAAAAGCGTTGAAGTAATTAGGAATTAAGAATTGGGAATTAAGAATTAGGAATGGAACAGCCATTTTTTTAATTTAAACCTTAAACTTTGAACCTTAAACCTTGAACGTTTTTTTAGTTAATTTTACGTTAAATGATTTTTTTTATTAAAATTTCTAAATTTTTTAAAAAAATAATTTTGAAATTTGTAAAAAAATAATTTCTAATTCTTAATTTCTAATTTATGAAAAATACACTCAAAACTTTGTTTTTGTGCTTTATCTGCACATTTTTTATAGTATCATATACTTTTGCCCAAAAAGGACAAGTAAAATATTATGGCGATAAAATAGAAGAAAAAGGAGCAATCTCTGCTGAAAAATTATTTAAAAAATTGGGCAAAAAAGAAAGTATGGACGCTAAAATAAGCGGAAAAATCATACAATCTTGCACCAAAAAAGGCTGTTGGATGACAATGGATATGGGCAATGGCAAAAAAATGATGGTCAAATTCAAAGATTATGCGTTTTTTGTACCAAAAGACCTCAACGGTGAAATGGCAGTAATTGAAGGTACTGCAAAGAAAGAAGTAATTGATGTTGCAACACTTCGTCACTATGCAGAAGACGCTGGAAAATCAAAAGAAGAAATTGAAAAAATTAACGCCCCAGAAGAAAAATATACTTTTGAAGCAAAAGGCGTGATTATCAAAGGAAAATAAAATTAATGGTAAATTGTGAATGGTAAATGTTGAATGAAACAGCCATTTTTCACATTTTTCTATAAAAAAACCTTATCAAAAATAAATTGATAAGGTTTTTTTGTTTTTGTGATGTTTAATTGTGGTTGTTAGGAAATACAGTTTTTTCTGTAAGGATAAAATACTGTTGGCTGTTTTATTTACCATCTACCATTCACAATTTACAATTTACCATTAAAATTATGGATTTATCAGATTTTTTATATCACTAATGATTTTATTAGCAATATTTTCAGCAATGTTGATAGCTTCAGCTTCTGCATAAATGCGAATAATTGGCTCTGTATTGGATTTGCGAAGATGTAC
>JAAFIN010000019.1 GCA_013297825.1 Cytophagales bacterium | reverse complement strand
GAACAAAAAATCTCAGAAATTTTGAAAAGAAGGGTATATTTTGATGCTCATTTTCCTAAATTGGCACATGGTGAAAGGAGAGATATAAAATTATCAAATTCTTGCCCTGCTTGTGGTTATTTGGGAATTATAAAAAGAATTTATTGGGATATTTGTGCCTTTTGTTTTTGGGAAGATGACGGACAAGATAATCATGATGCAAATGCTTGTTTTGGTGGTCCAAATTATGATTATACTTTAACAGAATATCGTCTTGAAACATTTGATTTTTTTGAAGAAATGAAAACCAACAAAGAAAATCCAAATGAATTAGAAAAAATAATTGGTGAAAAATTATCAGCATTGGATTTTTATATCAATAAAAATCAGTGTGATAAACAATTTATACTTGATAAAACTCAAGAAATTGCTGGACTTTTTGATAAACTTAGAAATATTGAAGGTTCATCTAAAATAAATTGGCATTTTTTGGAATAATTTTTAAAAATATACCATTCCTAAATTGGTTTTCTGTGATTTGAACTTTTGGAGGGTTTCAAACCCTCCAAAAGTTTTTAATGAGGATTTTTTTGGAAAAATCACTTTTGTTTTCTTATAAATAAAAAGATTACAGGGGCTTTTTACTTATAACTTTTCAAAATACTCTTTGCCAAAGCGGTTTTATGCACTTCATCAGCACCATCATATATGCGTGATGGGCGTTCGTGTCTCCACCAATGCGACAAAATCGTATCATCAGACACACCCAAACCACCGTGTGTTTGAATAGCTTTGTCCAGAATTTCGTGCATAATTTTAGGCACAAAAAACTTAATCGCAGATATTTCATTTCTAACCGCAGATGCACCTTTTTGGTCAATTTGGCGAGCAGTATCAAGCACCATAAGCCTTGCACTATTGATATTGGCACGTGATTCTGCAATCCAATGCTGAATAACTTGTTTGTCGGAAAGGGTTTCAGTATCAGAAATTTTGCGAGAAAGGGCATATTTTATCATCATTTCCAAAGCTCTTTCCGAAATGCCAATCCAACGCATTGTGTGGTGTATTCTGCCAGGGCCTAAGCGGTGTTGAGCAAGCGAAAAACCACTTCCTTCTTCTCCAATTAGGTTTTTTTTAGGGACTTTACAATTCACAAAACGCAGTTCTGCGTGGCTCATCCAACCTTCGCCTTTTTCGCCCATTACCGAAATATTACGCACAAACTCAAAGCCTTCAGTTTCCAAAGGCACTATTATCATACTTGCTCTTTGGTGCGGAGGGTTTTCTGGGTTAGTGATTGCCATTACAATCGCAAAATTAGCCCCATCAGCAGAAGAACAATACCATTTATGCCCATTGATGACATAAAAATCGCCTTCTGCTACTGCGGTAGTTCCCAAATTAACAGGATTTGAGCCTGCAAATTCTGGTTCAGTCATCGCAAAACAACTTCTTATTTCGCCTTTTGACAAAGGAAGCATAAAATTTTGTTTTTGTTCAGTACTTCCAAATTGATGTAAAAGTTCAAAATTTCCAATGTCAGGAGCTTGTGCATTAAACGCATAATGTCCAAAAGGCGAAGTAGCCAATATTTCGCTTAATTGCCCAAATTCGCATAAAGTTAGTCCTAATCCACCCAAACTTTGAGGAAGATGTAAGCCCCAAAGTCCTTTTTCTTTGATTTTTGGGCGAATATTTTTATGAATAATCTCCGCAATTTGGTTAAAATATTCCATTCCATTTTTTTCCAATGGAATAATATCTTCGTGAATAATGGTTTTTATCTGCTCTAAAATAGGTTTTAGGCGTTCTGTGAGGAATAAGTCAGTCATTTTTTAATTAGGAATTAGGAATTAAGAATTAAGAATTAGGAATGAAAAAAACTTTTGCTTTTTTTGAATTAAAAGGTTTTTTTATTTTCTGTTATTGTTTTTTTGGTCTTCTTGTTTTTCTTTTTCAAGTAATTGCAAATAATCTTCCAATCCTTTTTCTGCTTTTTGTACTGAGGCTTTCACAAAATCACGCAAATTTTCTGCTTTTTTGATAAGATGCTCAAAACGAATATCGTACATTTCTTGTTTTGTCATAAAATTTTTAAAATTATAAGTGTGCAATTTGAAAACTATAAGATTCTATTTTTGAAAGTAAATGAACAATTTCTGCATCAATAACTTTCAATAAGTCATTTACTACAGTTATATTTTTTTCATAATTTGTCCAACTTGCTTCATTATCATAACGAAAATCTAATTTTATTAGTGTTAATTCATATTCCAATTCTGTTTGGATATTTTGGGCAGTAAATAATTCAATAATTGCATCTCGTTTGAGTGCTATCAATGATTGAAGGCTTTTGAGTGGGTTAGTCATTAAGTATTAAAATCTAATATTAAACCATTATTTCATAAATTTTTATAAAAAAAAGAAAGTCCAATGTTGTTTGATAATGTCAATAAAAAAGAAAAATATTGAAATAAAAAATCAATATTTTCTTTTGTTTTTTTTATTGGAGCCAGAACAATTATTAACACATTTTTCAAATAAATCACAACATTTACAACAATCAAAACAATCAGCTCCACATTCTCCGCAATTACAATCACTTTCATTACCACAACAACTACAATCACCATTACAACAACCATTACAATCACAACCATTACAACCTTCGCAACCACCGCAATCACAATTTCCATCACAATTATTGTGCATTACAACAATATCTTTTTGTGAATATTGCTCAAAAATACTTTTGGGTGTAGTTGATTTTATGCTATTGGTAAGCTGTAAAAAGGCATTTTTTAAAATTGGTGAAAAATTCCCTTGTATTTCATTCAAAAAATTGCGTTCTAAGTGGTTTTTTGATAAATAATACAAAGAAAGCATTTTTTTGTATTCTGTGATGTAAGAATTTTGATTTTGGTGGCTATTTTCAATAATTGGATTGTATTGTTTTGTAATTAAATCATTTTCAAAATCAATCAAATGGTCAGCAATGCCTATTATTTTTCCCAATTCTTCAAAAATTTGGGCAATATCTTTTATAAAATCCAAATCTGCAGAAGTGTATTCTGAGATTTCTAAGGCAATATTTTTGGCTAAAAACCCTGATAATGCTTGTACTTTTTGGAAATCTTTTTCATTTTCTTTGGTAATTTTGATGTAATCTTGAATTACATTTTGCAAATTATTAGACAATGTAGAAAATATTTTATCAAATTTCTTTTTTAAACGTGCTAAAATCACTTTTTTAAAAAATGAAGGTGCATCAACGTACCAATCCAACGCTTTTATATACGCCAAAACAATAGACAAATTTGCAGAAACTTCTGTAATTTGGTGTTTAAATATCTTTTTTTGTGCCAAAAACAACTTTGCAGGGCATTGTGTTGTAGTGATTTCTGCCTCAAAAATGTATTTTTCAAAAGCAATTAAGACAAAAACAATTTCTTTGTTAAGCACAAAACTATAAGGCAATGCGTGTTTTTGGCGTAATCCTGCACACACAGAACAGTAATTTAACCAAAAAATTTCTTTTTGTTCATTTTCTAAATTGCACAAAATAGGTTTTAAATGTCCAAGCATTTGATTTTGTGAGTTTTATTTAAAAATAATAAAATTCATTGGTCAAAAAAAATGTATTTTCTTACACCTTTCTCCTTACACCTTTCTCCTGACTCCTTAAATTTAACATTCAGGCACACTTATCGGGATATTCACTGCAAGACCACCTTCTGCGGTTTCTTTATATTTTGTATTCATATCTAAGGCAGTTTGCCACATAGTTTTTACAACGGTATCAAGAGAGATTTTGGCTTGTTCTGGGTTGGTTTCGAGTGCAAGATGTGTGGCAGTAATTGCCTTCATTGCTCCCATAGAATTGCGTTCTATACAAGGAATTTGGACAAGACCGCCCACAGGGTCGCAAGTAAGCCCAAGATGGTGTTCCATAGCGATTTCTGCTGCGGTCATAACTTGTTCAGGTGTTCCGCCAAGCCTTTCGGTCAATGCACCTGCTGCCATTGCGGAGCTTACACCAATTTCTGCTTGACAACCGCCCATTGCTGCGGAAATTGTTGCACCTTTTTTGAAAATACAACCTATTTCAGAGGCAGTCATCAAAAATCTAATAATACCTTCTTCGGTTGGATTTTCTGTAAAACATACATAATACATCAAAACCGCAGGAATTACGCCAGCAGCACCATTGGTAGGAGCAGTAACCACACGCCCAAATGCAGCATTTTCTTCATTGACCGCAAGTGCAAAACAACTCACCCAACGCAGGATTTTTGAAAAAGAAGTACCATCTTTTTTAATGGTGTTTATCCAATCTGCTTTATCTTCAAAAGTATTTGGGCGATTTTCCAAAAGTGCTTTGTGCATTTTATTTGCTCTACGTACTACTTTAAGCCCACCAGGCAATTCACCAGATGCTTGTACGCCTCTATAAATGCAATCACGCATCGTTTCCCAAATTTTGAGAATTTTTTTAGAAATATCTTCGTTGGTGTTCCACGTTTTTTCATTTTCCCAAACTACATCACTGATATTGCCATTTATTTTTTTAGCCCATTCCAAAGCATCTTTTGCGGTGCGAATTGGATAAGGTAAATTTATACCCACAGAATAATATGTTTGGGCAAATTTTATTTCGGTATTATTTTTATCAAAAATATACGCAATAAATTCTAATCCGTTTGGGTGAAAAGGCAAAGTTGTTTGGTGACAAAAAAATAAATCTTCATTATAAGAAAAATTTATTTGTTTTTTATTTTCTAACAACAAAATATTATTTTCTTTAATAAAATTTATTTTTGGGGTAATGGTTTCAGTATCCATTGTTACAGGGTCTTCACCAGAAAGTCCCAAAAGCACCGCAATATCAGTTCCGTGTCCTTTGCCTGTTTTGGCAAGAGAGCCATAAAGATAAATCTCTACTTTTTGGACATTTTCCAATAAATAATGTTGTTGTAATTGTATCAAAAAACGTTGTCCTGCTCGCCAAGGTCCCATCGTGTGGGAAGAACTTGGTCCTACGCCTATTTTAAGCATATCAAATACACTTAAAGGTTCTTCATTTGGATTTTGCATAATTATTTATATCAGGGTGTAAGGGAAAATTAATGTTACTTTTTTATGATGAAAGTTATTTTGGATTGGTTTCTGTTGTTCTTTATGCTTGACAACTTAAAGGTAGAGAAAATACCATCAAATTACCAAATTTTTAGCGGAAAATATATCAATGTTATTGGATTTCATCAAACTGAAAACCCAAAACAATGTATATATTGAAAAATAAAAACCAAAAATGTAACATTAATTTTAGGAATAGGAAATAAATAAAATACGATTTTGGTAATTTTTCAAAAAAATGGTCAGACCTTCGTAAACTACGGTACAGACCATTTTTTTGAAAAATGTTTAACAACAAATTATTAAGTTATTTAATTTTCGTTCCTTACTTAAACCTTTATATAAAAATTTAGCTTTAAGAATTAAAGTTGTTGTTTTCTGATGAGTGCGTTCAAAATATTTTCTATATTTTTTTTGACCATATCATAATCTTCACCTTTTTTACCTTTGTATTCAAACATTATTTGAAAACGTTTTGCTTTTATTTTTTTCCTTTTTTCTATTTGTCTTTTTGTGATTGTTTTATCAAAAATAATAGAAAAAGTTTTTTTTCCCCAGTCTTTGATGCGAACATTTTTTCCTATGACTATTTTTGATAAATCCATTGTATAAGTGGTTTCATCATTTGCATCATTTTCAAGGATTACTAATTTATCATCTTCTGTTTGAAGATTTATAAAAGAATATTTGGTTTTTCCAATTATATAATCCATATTTCCATATTTTTCTATGGTTTGCCCCAACATAGTGATAAGTTGTTGCGAGGATTTAAAAAATAGTGTATCGTTATTTGTATCGTTATTTGTATTATTTTTAGCAAAAATATCATTGCTTTTAAAAAATAATAACGAAAAAAATAAAACTCCAAATAAAATTTGTTTTTTTCTCATATAATAAAGTGTTTTTGCTTTAAAAACAAATGATTATATAAAAATGTTTTAGATGTTTTGTCTTAAAAAACGTTAAAAAAACATTAAAAATAAGATAGAAATAAGATAGAAATAAGATAGAAAAACAGCCAGATTCTTTCAGAATGACACAAAAATTATAATTGTATTTGGCTGTTTCATTCATCATTTAACATTTATCATTCATCATTGTATTTTGCTGTTTCATTTACCATTTACAATTCACCATTAACAAAATACATATCAATTTCGCCTTTATTTTTGGCTTTTACTGCACCTCTAAAAGTACATTCAAAACTATCTTTGATGTATTTATAAGTTGTGCCTGAAATATTGACTTTGCCAACTTCGCCACTGCTTTCCATTCTACTTGCGGTATTTACAGTATCACCCCAAATGTCATACGCAAATTTTTTGTTACCAATTACCCCAGCAACCACCTCGCCTGTGTGTATGCCCAAACGCAATTCCCAAACAGGCTCATTTTTGGCTTCTTTTTCCAGTTTCCATTTTGCCATCCATCTTTGCATTTCTAAGCCTGCATTTACCACATCAAAAGGGTTTGTTTCGTTAGCAACAGGCAATCCGCCTGCACACATATAGGCATCTCCAATTGTTTTGATTTTTTCAAGACCATACTTTCCACATATTTCGTCAAAAGCCAAAAAACAAGTATTTAATTCTTCAATTACTTGCGTAGGCGTAAATTTTTCTGCAATATTGGTAAAACCTTTGAAATCTGTAAAAAGTACTGTAACCACATCATAATGTTTTGGAATGGAAGTTCCTGTATTTTTGAGTTCTTGGGCGGTTTGAAGTGGGAGAATATTTAACAAAAGTGCATCAGATTTGGCACGTTCAGATTCCACAATTTGGAGGGTTGTATTGAGTTCTTCGTTGATTTGTTGAATTTCCTCATTTTTTTCCATAATTTCCTCTTTTTGTTTGATTTCTTTTTGCCTACTTTTAAAAATATAATACGCAAAAATTGCAATAGAAATCAATCCTGCCAAAATCAAATAATTGATGTATTGCTGAAATTCTTTTGCCTCTTTTTCCTTCATAACCTCCAAACCACGTTGTTTGCTTTCTGCTTGCAATCTGCGTTCTTCGTTGAGGTGAATTTCTACCTCTGCTTGTTTTGATTTGGCGAGTTGGTGAAGGCTATCTTGTTTGTGTTTATTTTTTTCATTTTGGGCAACAGAAAGCAATCTATCTGCTTCACTTTGTTTTTCTAAGGCATTTTTTGCATTTTTAATGCGTTCATTTTCTATGCTTTGATATTGTTTATCTTGTTTTAGGACTTTTTGGGCTTTATTCAGTTTTTGGATTTCTTGCTCTTTTTTAGAAAGTTCAGAGGCAATTTTTTTATCTTGACTATTTTGTTGTTCTAATGCAAGGCGAAATAATTTTTGGCGTTCTACATTCACATTTTCAAGTTCTTCGTTCTTTTTGAGCAGTTCTTGCATTTTGCGAAGTTGTTTGTAATATTCTTTTTTAGAAATATCAGCTTGTTTAATGTAATTCTTTTTTTCCAAAAAAAACAAACTATCTTTATACAAAATCGCAAGTTCGTTGTATTCAATAGCTTTTATATAATCTTTTTCATTTTTGGCAAGTTCATAAATGAGTGCAGAAGATTTGACAATTTCCGAAAAAATATTGTGTTCTTGTGCAATTCTCAATGCTTTTTGGGCATAAAGTCCGCTTTTTTCAAAATTAGCCCTTTTAAAATACACATTTGCAACTTTATTTACTACAAAAACGCTATTTTTTTCATCTTTTACCACATCATAATTTCTAAGACTTTTTAGATAATATTCTGTGGCTTGGGGCATATTTTCCTGTTGTTCGTAGATTGTACCTATATTATCCAAACAATGTGCAATTTCTTTGGTGTCATTGATTTGTGCGTAAGCCATTACGCTTTTTTGCCAATATTCAAGTGCTTTGTTGAGGTTTTTTTTGGAAACAAGGCTAATACTTTGTTGTTTGGTAGAATTTGCCTTGCCTTTTGGAAAATCAATTTTTTCGCTTGCATCAAAGGCTTTTTGGGCATAATAAAATGCAGTATCAGGTTGGTTGTTGTGCAATGTGTGCGAAAGCGTATTAAGCGTATTTACATAATTGGTGTCAATTTCTTTCTGATTGCTTTCATATTTTGCAAGCACAAAATAAAGACTATCAATGCCACGCACTTGTGCCAAAATATTATTTGGAAAAATAATAAAAATTGCAATAAGAAGCGGAAAAATTTTATAAATTTTCATAAAAACTAATTTTTTATTTTAGAAAAAAATGCCTTTCCAAAATTAGGTAATTTTTTGGATTTTTTTAGATTTTTAGATTTTTTTTAAAAAAATTAAAAACAAAAAATCAGGAATTATTTTTTTCATAAAAGCAAGTGAAATTCTTTAAATAAACCCATTTTAGAACACAGATTTTACAGACTAACACAAATTTTCACGAATCTTTTTTATGAAATTTTGATGTTTTTTATCAATTCTTAGATTTCATTTTAAAAACCCCCATTAAAAAACTTAAATTTTCCAAAAAAAATAATATAACTTTGTATAAACTTAAATCTCCTACAAATACCATTAAAAGAGTACTAAAAAATGAGAAAATTACAAAATATTTCATTTTATATGGTTATTATTTTGGTAATTTTATCTTGCGACAAGCCACAAATGTCAAAAAATGATAAAATTGATACATCAAAAAATAATAGAATTGAAATAAAACCTAAAAATGAAACTTTCGCAAAAGAGTCTGAACAAGTAATAAATGATACCAACAACAAGGTTAAATACCAATACTATCATTGTAACAATGCTGATTGTGCATCTATAGTTTATCACTTGGATAAAGACTATTTGTCTACCCCTACAGAAAAAAATATTTTGTATTATTATAAAAGGTTATTCCCTGTTTTTATTTTTAGTCAAGATGATTGGAAACAAGATACAAATAACGAAATAAAAATGCATCCTAAATTTTATCAAGATAGGCTCATATATCAAAATCTTCCACAAGGATATTTAGAATTTTATGATTATCGTGAAATAAAAGGAAAAGAACATCAAAAATTTGCACATAAAAATCAAATGTGTATTTTTAGCACAAATCAAGGACAAAATTTTATTTTTGTTAATGCTTCCTATTTACAGGTGGTTCTTTTAGATTATGAGAAAAATATGTGGAACAATTCTTTTACCTATACACATCCTCAATATGGAGCAGAAAGAATCTTTTATTCCACAGATGTATTTTTGGGGATAGATATAAAAAATATGCATTTCAAACTTCCTGAATATGGTACTACTATTTTAGCGTGTCGTGATAAAAGAGATTTTATAGAATACCCTGATGCTTTTTGGGCAGATAAAATTAAAAATTATCCTCAAGATATTATTTATTTGGATTGGCAAGCAAATAAAGGTAAATTTTCTGTGCGAAAATAAAATTTTTGTTTTGTAATATCTAAATAACAAAAATAAATTATTTATCACCTGCATTTTATTCAAAATAATTGTATATTTTTTGGAAAATTAAAAACAAAAAAATGAAATTTTTAGTTGAAATTAAAAATTTTGGGCAAAAACAAAAGTTTTTGATATTTGTTATTTTAAAAAAATAGGATTTCAAAAAAATTAACAAAAAAAACATCTAAAAATTTGTGATTTTCAAGGAATAAACAAGTATTTTTGCAAAGACTTTTAGAATATCTTTTAAATTCTTTTCAAAAAAACATGAATTTTTTGACAAAAAAACTTTTTTTTGTACTTTTTTTTGGTATTTTTCTTACAAATCCAAATAATATTTTGGGGCAAAGTAAAGAAGCCAAAAAAAAAGAACAATACCAAATCACTTGTATAGGTTTTTATAATGTGGAAAACTTATATGATACCATTTCAGACCCAAAAAAACAAGATACAGAGTTTATTCCAAATGGCAATAAGCGTTGGAATACCCAAAAATATCAGTATAAACTTGGGCAACTTTCACAAGTTATCAATGATATGGGCAAAGAATATGGTGTAGATGCTCCGCTTATTATGGGACTTTGCGAGGTAGAAAATAAACAAGTTTTGGAGGATTTGGTTAATCACAAAGACCTCAAACGCAAAAAATATGGTATTGCACACCAAGATTCTCCTGACCACAGGGGCGTTGATGTGGCACTACTTTACAGAAAAGAGTATTTTACATTTATTGCACAAAATTCTCACGTACTTACATATCCTTCCGAAACCAATTTTGCAACACGCAGCCAACTTGTGGTTACAGGACTTTTTGAAAAAGATACACTAAGTTTTGTTGTAAATCACTGGCCTTCAAGACGTGGCGGTGAAAGAAAAAGCGACCCAAAACGTATCGCAGCAGCAAAACTCACACGTAGCATTGTGGATTCGTTGCTTGCCAAAAATCCAAAAGCAAAAGTAATGGTTATGGGTGATTTGAATGATTGTCCTGTGGATAATAGTGTTTATGATTACCTTTTAGCACAAGAAGATATTAACAACAAGAGCAAAGACGGAAAGCCAATCCTATTTAATCCAATGTATCAAATGCACAAACAAGGTATGGGAACACTTGCCCACGCTGATAAATGGCAGATATTTGACCAAATAATTTTGACCCCTGAACTCGTAGCAGAACCTGAAAAAGGTAAATACCATTATGTCCCAAAATCCGCAAAAGTGTTTATGGCACACTACCTCAAACAAGATAGCGGAAAGTACAAAGGTTATCCTTTTAGGACGTATGTAGGTGATAATTTTATGGGAGGATATAGTGACCATTTTCCTGTATTTATATTTTTAGGAAAAAAGATTTAGCCCCCTAACCCCCAAAAGAGAACAAATACAAAAAGTTTTTATTTTTTTGCAAAAAAAATAAAAAATGCTTTTTTTTGTGGAAAATATAAATTTTCTGCAATTACTTACAACTTTAATTTTAAAAACAATATTTTTTAATAAAAAAACAATTAATTAAACACAACAACATACTCATTTCTCTATGAAAAAAATTTCTTTCCTCGTTTCCCTTTTTGCGTTTCTTCTCCTTGTTGTAACTTCTTGTAAAAATAGTGGCGGTACCACTACTGCACCAACCTTACAAGACCAAATCAAAGGTAAAACCTTTAAATCACCTAACATTACTGACAATGCAAGTGGTGCAGATGCAAATGGTAAATTTGCGACTTTTACCATTGCTTTCAATGGTGATGGCACACAAGCAACTATCAAATATGATGGTGATGTGGATACAGGTGGTGCTGGTATCAATGTAACTTGTCCTGCTACTATCAACAATGATGTTATCCAACTTGGAACAGGCAGACCTTCTGTGTGGACAACAGGTACTTTATCAACTGCAAAATTTGAAAATAACAAATTGATGTTTACAACACCAGTAACAAGCCCAAAAACAGGTCAAAAAGTATATAAATTTGATTTGAGCATTCAATAATTTTCATTTTCTTATTTGAAAATAAAAAAAGCATTTAATCCAAAAAGATTAAATGCTTTTTTTTGTGCTATCGTGCAACTATTATGAAATTTTGAAACTTTTGTTATTTTTTTAATTTTTGATACATTTGCAAAACCAAAATAACTAATTTTTTTTTGTGGATAATGTTCAAAACAAAAATCACATCAATTTTTCATTTTTAAAAATAAAATATGTATTTTGGAGGCGAAATAAAAAATTTTAGAAAAACATTAGCAAAATATTTGTGACAAAATTTTTTAATTCATTTATTACAATTTTTTAATTTTTTATAATTATAATTTTTTACAATTATAGTTTTTACAATTATTATAACTTATATTATTCAAGATGGTCAATTTTGATAACAAACTCATGAGAATTGGGGTATTTTATGACGGAAATTATTTCTTTCACGTTAGTAATTATTACAATTATGAACACCCTCGCAAAGCACGCCTAAGTGTATCAGGTTTGCACGATTTTATACGTCACCAAGTAGCGAAGGCAGAAAACACAGATACCAGACTTTGTCAAGTGGTAGATTCACATTATTTTAGAGGGCGATTAAGCTCTTATGAAGCAGAAGGACAAAATAAGTTATTATCAGAAAGAATATTTGATGATATTTTGATGAATGAAGGCGTAGTAACGCATTATCTTCCCCTTAAAAATAGAGAAGGGAAATATGAAGAAAAAGGTATAGACGTATGGCTCGCTTTGGAAGCATTTGAACTTTCAATTTACAAAAAATTTAATGTGGTGGTTCTTGTCGCATCTGACGGTGATTATGTACCTCTTATTCGCAAACTAAACACATTGGGCATCAGGGTAATGGTGCTTGCGTGGGATTTTGAATATGCTGATGATAGAACAGGAAAACTCAAAAAAACCACTACTTCTATTGAACTCCTTGAAGAAGTTACTTATCCAATTCCAATGCAGGAAGTCATTGAAAATAAAGTAAATAGAAATGACCCTGTTATCAATGGACTTTTTGTTGCAAGAGATTTATATTCTAATCGCCCACGTGTGCAAGAACACGTATCAGTAAATGCTGAAACTGTTAAAATAGCAGAAAATAATAATTTTGTTAGTAATATTGCTAATAATGTAGTAACTAATCATGTAGTGGCTCATAATGTTACAAATAATCATATTGTACAAAATCAACTACAAAATACCCAACTGCAAAATAACCAATTACAGAATAATCAGCCTCAAAATTTTAATAATATTGCTCCTAATAATAATAACAATATTATTACCCCAATCCAAACCATTCCTACATCTGCCCAAACCATTCCTACCATCAGTCATATTCCTACCACACCTCCTGTGTCGCCTGTAATGATTGACCTAAATCTTGGAATTATTCGCAGTAGTGTGCATAGCCTCAAAAATGGTTATGGTTTTATTACTTATCCACCAAATAATCTTTTCTTTCATTGGCGAAATCTCCTCAATACTGACTTTCACGAGTTGAAAGAAGGGGAAATTGTGGATTTTAAAATCAAACGTGGTGAAAAAGGTGATGATGTAGCGTATGATGTTACGATGCCTGATAGAGATTCTCATTACCACAGCAGTTTTACACTCGCTAATGCAGTGGGCGATACGCTGGTTTTTGACGAGGAGTAATTATGAATTAGGAATTAGGAATTAGGAATGAAACAGCCAATTCTTAATGGTAAATGAAACAGCCAATAATATTATCATTATGTAGTAATGTAGTAATCTGGCTGTTTCATTAATTTATTATTTTTTATTAATAAAACAATGAAAATATTAATCACATTTTTTTTATTTTTGTTTTTAGTAAATAAGTCTTATGCTACTGCTCAAGAACCTGATAAAATATTTTATAATGGTAAAGAATATAAGTTATTTTTAAATCCATTAGAGGAATATTTTGAAAAATATCCAGAAAAAAGACCAAAAAGTATAATAGAATCAACTAGTTTGTGGCGTGGCTATGTTGCGTCTTTCGAATTAAAAGATAATCAGCTTTTTTTAAAAGATATTGAAATTCAATATAGAGATACAACATCTATAAAAAGGCGTAATATTAAATGGAAAAGCGTACTAACAGATGTTTTTCCTGATAGTTCGATGCTAAGACTTACTTGGATAACAGGACTTTTTATAATTCCAAAAGGGAAAATTATAGATTACGTTCATATGGGATATGGTTCCACTTATGAAGAATATACAATTTTAGAAATTGATAATGGCAGTTTAAAAAAAGCAAAGGATTTTAACTACAAAGAATATGAATTATTCAAATACAAGCAATTCGAAGCCTATAAATTAACAGAAGATTATAAAAAAACAAAAGCAGAATTCAAAAAAAATGGAATAAGTGACGAATCTGTTGACGAAATTTTACACTATTCTATTATTTACCGAATTTCTAAAATATTAGCAGATTAGAAATATTATATGCAATATTGATTTTGTGTTAAGTATATTAATCAAACCTTGAACTTTTGAACCTTGAACTTTTTGAACTTTTTAACCTTAAACCTCAAACCTTGAACTTTTTGAATTTTGAAATTTTTAATCATTGATGATATGCACCCTTCTATTTTGCCACTTTTGGCAAGTATTCACATAGAAGGTCATTATTTTCCTGACATAAAAAGAGCAGAAATTTTAGTAAAAATTTCAGACTATGAAGGACTAATTTTTAGGAGTAAAACCAAAATAGACCCAGAACTACTTAACCACGCCCTAAAACTCAAAATAATTGCACGTGCAGGTGCAGGCGTGGATAATGTGGATTTGGAAGAAATCCAAAAACGCAATATTGTGCTTTGTAATGCACCTGAAGGCAACCGTGATGCTGTGGCTGAACACGCATTGGGGTTGCTTTTGGGCATTATGAACAATATGCGTGTTGCTCACCAACAAATTACTGAAAAAAAATGGCTTAGATACGAAAATCGTGGTTTTGAAATCAAAAATAAAACCATTGGAATCATTGGTTATGGGAATATTGGACACGAAGTCGCAAAACGTCTTTCAGGTTTTGGGTGCGAAATATTGGCTTTTGACAAACATAAAAAAAATTATTCAGATAATTATGCCCAAGAAGTTGATTTAGATACTATTTTCCAAAAAGCTGACATTATTTCTTTGCATATTCCGCTTAATAAAGAAAATAAAAATTGGGTAAATGCAGATTTTTTCCAAAAATTTCAACATAATATTTGGCTTATCAATACCTCACGAGGCGAAATAATCGTCCAAAATGACCTTGTAAATGCCCTGAAAAGTGGAAAAATATTAGGTGCTGGTTTAGATGTTTTGGAAAATGAAAAACTTGAAACCCTCACGCCTCAACAACTCGCAGATTTTGAGTTTTTGGCAAATTCTCCTAATGTTTTTCTTACGCCTCACGTAGCAGGCTGGACGTATGAATCGTATCAACGCATCAATGAGGTGCTGGTGGGGAAAATTAAAGTAATGTTAAATATTAAATGATAAATGATGAATGGAACAGCCAATATCTTTGTCATTGCATAGCAATCTAGCTTTTTTTTGGAAGGTTAAAAAAACAAACAAATATATTGATAAATTTATGTGAATTTATTATAAAAATTATATAACTTTGCTAATATTTTAATTTTTAATTAGAAAATTTTAATTTTAATACTAAAATGGCATTAGAACGAGATATTGAAAATTTAGTTGAGCAGCTATTGGTGCAAAATGGTTGGGTTATCAATGTGAATGATATAAATAAAAATGTGTATCATCAAAAACCTAAAACAAACGAAGATAAACAAAAATTAAAAAACCTAAAACCTGATTTTTGTTTGTATTTAGACCAACATTCTGCCTCTCCTGAAATTATTTTGGAAACCAAAAAACCAAATATGAATTTGGCAAAAACAAAAGAACAAGCATTAAACTATGCTAAAATATTAGGTACTAAAATTATTATTTTATTTGATGGCATTCAAACAAAAAATTATTGGGTTGAAAATCAAGAAGAATTATTAGAAGATGGTTTAGAAATTGACACCATAAAAGGACTAAATTTTTACAAAAAATTTATTCAAAAAAATACCAATAATTATATAAATGATAATATTTCTATCAATTCAAAAGAAGATTTGATTGCTGTTTTTGCTTTTACCAATCAAAAATTAAGAAAAGCAGGCATCACAAAAGGAATGGAACGTTTTTTTGAATTTTCAAATCTTTTATTTCTCAAATTAATTTCTGAAAGTAATGATATTATTGCTGAAAATATACCTCAATATGTCAAATGGGAAACTTATAAAAACAAATCAGGCGAGGAACTTTTAAGATATATCAATGATATTGTAGTTCCAACATTAGAAAATATTTTTAATAACAAAGGAGAAAAAACACTTTTTACAAAGTTAATTATAAAAGATACAATTTCTTTGAAACATATCATTGAGAAATTGGATAAACTTAATTTGAATGGCATAAAAACAGACATTAAAGGTGATGCTTTTGAGTATTTTATACAACAATACAATTCTTCTAACAATGATTTAGGTGAATATTTTACGCCACGTCATATTGTTAATTTTTTAGTGAAATTGGCTAATCCAAAATATGGTGAAAAAATATATGACCCATTTTGTGGAACAGGAGGAATCCTGATATCTTCATTCAATCATATAAAAGATGTACTTTTAAAAAATAATTTTTTGACAGAAACCGTTTTAAAAGACATCAAAGAAAACACAGTTTTTGGAAGTGAAATATCTTCAAATGCCAGAATTGCAAAAATGAATATGATTTTGACAGGTGATGGACACAGTAATATAAATCAACAAGATACTTTATTAAATCCTATTAAGGAAAAATTTGATGTTGTAATTACTAACATTCCATTTAATTTGGAAGGAACTGCTAAAGATTTTTATTCACTTTTGAGTGATAATGGTAATTCACAATCCATTCAACATATTATAAATTCTCTGAATAATAAACCAATAGCAAGAGCATACATTATCGTTCCTGAATCCATTTTAAATAATAAAGAATTAAAAAATTTAAGAAAGTTTTTAGTTGATAACCATTTGCTCAAACAAATAATTTCTTTACCTTCTGGCGTTTTTTTACCATACACAGAAGCAAAAGCCTCTGTACTTGTTTTACAGGGTTTTAATAATAAACCTATTGAAAAAATATGTTATACCATTATCAAAAATGATGGTTTTACTTTGACACAAAGACGAAGAAAAATAAACAATAAAATCAATGATATTGAAGAATATTTATTTGATAATTCTTTTGCAACCAAAGAAATTGAAGTCAAAAAAATATTAAAAAGCAAAGATTATTCTTTTATTTGGTTTAAATATTTTAATGAAACATCTGAAAATTACATTTCATTAAAAGAAATTTTAAAAGAGGAAAGAATTAAAAATAAAGAACTTCACGAAACTGCAACTGTTACAAAACATAATTTTTTTGGCATTTTGAGTGGTGAAGACTATTGGGGAGATTCTTTTATGTCTGTAACCTCTGAAACAAATGAAGATTATAAAGTTGTAAATCATAAATCTATAGCTTATAATCCTTCAAGAGCAAATACAGGTTCTTTGAGTATCAATCTCACAAATAAAAAATTAGCAGTTAGCAAAATGTATGTTACATTTAAAGTAATTGATGATAGATTTTTGCCTGAATATGTGTATTTGTATCTAAAAAGCCAAGAAGGTGCTCAAAATATCAAAGACAGGTCTTTTGGCTCAGTACGACAATCTTTAAGATTTGATGATTTGTGTACAATTTCTATTCCGAATATTCCAAAAGAAAAACAACAAGAAATTGTAGATGACATTTACAAAAAATACGAACATTTTGTAAAATGCAAAGATGAATTAGAAAATTTTGATGTGGTGGAAAAAATTAAAAACCTAAAAAAATAATTGAACTTTTAAACCTTCCTTAAAACCTGCCTTTTGTTCCCCCTTTGGGGGTTAGGGGGCTTTTAAACCTTAAACTTTTTCTATGTGGTCACCTTATATTTATGTACGTTGGGTGTTGTTTTTGGTAATTGGAATTGTGTTAGAGGCAACATTTAAAATATATGATTTTTGGGGAAATGGTTTAGTAATAAATTGGTTATTGGGTGGAATATTTGGGGTTTATAGCATTTTTTTGATTTTTTTTCCAAAAATAAAAAATCACGCCAAAATGCTTTTTGGCGTTTTAGGAGCAATATTTTTGGTGTTTTTTGGTGTTTTTCGCACTTATCATTTTCAAGAATTTCATCAAAAAAATCATCTTTTTCACGTAAAAGACAGCATAATTGCCTACACCGCTTGCATAGACGAAGAAGTCCAAAATCGTAAGTTTAGTTTCAGGACAGAGGCAGAAATTAAAGAAATTTGTGTTTTAAAAAATACACCAAAAGGGAAAATCAAAAATTGGCAAAAAACAAAAGGACGTGCAATGATTTCGTTCAAGAAAGAAACCCAAAATCCAAATAAAATTCTTCAAGAACTAAAATATGGAGATGTTTTATTGATAAAAGGAAGTCCTTTTTTGGTTATTCCGCCAGAAAATCCACAAGAATTTAATTACAAAGAATATCTTACGTTCCAAAATATTTATCATCATCATTACGTCCTCCCAAATACTTTTTCCAAAATAAATTATTCGCCCCAAAATTCATTTGTGGCTTATGCCTTGTATTTGCGTGGTTTGTGTAGCAAATTACTCAACGATTTGGTTAATTCACCTCGTGAATCTGCGATTGCGGTTGCGTTGGTTTTGGGTGTAAAGGAACAGATGGACAATGAAATATTAGAGGCATATTCAGGAACAGGGCTAATGCACGTGTTAGCGGTTTCGGGAATGCACGTGGGAATGATGCTTGTACCTTTTGCGTGGTTTTTTGGATTTTTAGAGAAAAAAGGACTAAAAGGTAAGATTTTGTACGCTTCTCTGGTTTTGTTTTTTTTGTGGGGTTATGCGATTGTAACAGGATTTTCTGCATCAGTATTGCGTGCTGTGGTGATGTTTTCGTTGGTGGCTTTGGGAAAAGTTTTTGGTAAAAAAGGCACAATGTATAATATTTTGGCGTGTTCTGCTTTTATGTTGTTGCTTTACGAACCTTTTTTGTTATGGTCGGTTGGTTTTCAGTTGTCATATTTGGCGGTTTTGAGTATTATAGTTTTTCAACCTGTTATCAAAAATTGGTACGAAGCACCCAATAAATATGTGTTTTATTTTTGGGAACTTACAAGTGTATCACTTTCTGCTCAACTGCTTACATTTCCATTAGGATTTTATTATTTTCACCAATTCCCTAATTATTTTTTGATTGCAAATTTACTCATAATTCCCATAAGTTCTATTGTGCTTTATTTGGGTGTAATTTGCATTTTGTTGGGTTGGATTCCATATTTGGGTGGAATTTTGGGCAGTTGTTTGTGGTTTGGGATTTGGTTGATGAATTATGTTACACTTTTTTTGGAAAAATTGCCTTTTGCACTTACCGAAAATGTGTATTGGACATCAGGACAAACGTTTTTGATGTATGGTTTTGTGTTTTGCATTTTTTTATTTTTTATAAAAAGAAAAATCAATTTTTTTTATTATGCCACATTTGCGTTTGTATTTTTTGTAGGAATATTTTTATTTAGATTTTTTGAAAGACAATCACAACAATTTTTGACCATTTATCACACCCCAAAACAATCAACTTTGAGCGTAGTAGAAGCAAATAAAATGCTTGTTTTGGAACACGATACTGCAAGCAAAATTATCAGAGAATTTGCCACAAAACCAGCTTTGGCGTATTGGGGAATTAGAGAAAAAGAAAATGTTTTTTGGAAAAAAGACGTTTTTTTAAGCAAAAATTTTATTTATAAAAAAGAAAATAGTTTTTCGTTTATTATTTTTAAAAATGAAAAAAATCCAAATGAAAAAAAATCAAAAAGTAAAAATAATACAATAAAAATATTGGTTTTAAACGAAAAAATACCAAATAAAGATTTAAAAAAATTTGCAAAACAATTTGAAAATTTGGAAGTAGATTATGTTTGGGTACAATACAATGCGATTTTTGATTTAGAAAAATTAGCCCAAGAAATGGAAATCCCAAAACTTATTCTTGACGCTTCTAACTCCAAAAGACGAGCAAATTTATTAGAAAATCAAGCCAAAAATCTCAAAATTCCTTGTTATAATATTTGGGAAAAAGGTTTTTTTCAGGTGAAATTTTAAGGGAAAGGTGTTAGGAGAAAGGTGTCAGGTGAAAGTATTGTTTAAAAACATTCATATTTTATAATTTTTTAGTAGGGGCAAGGCTTGCCCTTGCCCAATCATAGTCAAATTTTAAATACAAAGGTTATTAAAAAAATGTATATTTTTGCAAAAACAAAAACATAAAAAACCACAAAAAATAAATTAAAAAAATGCCTTCATTGCCCCAAATCCTTATTTTTGATTTTGGTTCCCAATATACCCAACTCATAGCTCGCAGGGTGAGAGAATTGAATGTGTATTGCGAAATTTATCCTTACACGCATTTTGAAAAAATAATAACTGAAATTTCTCAAAAAAATGGCGTAAAAGGCATTATTTTGTCAGGTAGTCCTTGTTCTGTTACACAAACAGATGCCCCAACATTGCCAAAAACTATTTTTGAGCTTGATATACCTATTTTGGGTGTGTGTTATGGGGCGCAACTTCTTACACATTTGGCAGGTGGAAAAGTGCAATCATCCAATACACGTGAATATGGGCGTTCTAATCTGCAATATTTTTCAAATGAAAATCCACTTTTTAAAGATATTTCCCAAAATACCCAAATGTGGATGTCACACGGTGATACAATCGTACATCTTCCAAATAATTTTGAAAAAATTGCTTCCACTGAAAGCGTAGAAAATGCAAGTTTTCAAATAAAAAACAAAAATATATTTGGCGTACAATTTCACCCAGAGGTTACACACAGCACAGAAGGAAAAATTTTATTAAAAAATTTTATTTTAAATATTGCACAAGTAAATCCTAATTGGACTGCAAACCAATTTATAGAAACCAGCATTACCCAAATTCAAAAACAAGTAAAAGACGATAAAGTGATTTTGGGACTTTCTGGTGGGGTTGATTCTTCAGTTTTGGCGTTGTTGCTACACAAAGCTATTGGCACACAATTACATTGTATTTTTGTGGATAATGGACTTTTGCGTAAAAATGAATTTGAAAATGTCCTTCATACCTACAAAAATTTAGGATTAAATATTATTGGGGTAAAAGCCCAAACAGAATTTTATACTGCTTTGGAAGGATTATCTGACCCTGAACTCAAAAGAAAAGCGATTGGAAAAACTTTTATAGATGTTTTTGAGCAAGAGGCAAAAAAAATAATTGGGGCAAAATGGCTTGCACAAGGTACGATTTACCCTGATGTGATAGAAAGCGTAGCCATAAATGGTCATTCTGTTACCATAAAATCACATCATAATGTAGGCGGATTACCTGAAAAAATGAATTTGAAGATTTTAGAACCGCTTAGAATGTTGTTTAAAGATGAAGTAAGAAATGTAGGAAAATCTTTATCCTTACCAACCGAAATTTTGCAAAGACACCCTTTTCCAGGGCCTGGTCTTGCAATTCGTATTTTGGGTGATATTACACCAAAAAAAGTACAAATTTTGCAAGATGCTGATGAAATTTTTATCCAAAAACTTTACGAAAAAAATCTTTATACTTCCATTTGGCAAGCTGGTGCAATTCTACTAAATGCCCAAAGCGTTGGCGTAATGGGTGATGAACGCACTTACGAAAATGTGCTTGCATTGCGTGCTGTGCATAGTGTAGATGGTATGACTGCGGATTGGGTGCATATTCCGTATGATATTTTGGCAGAAATTTCTAATGAAATTATCAACAAAGTGCGTGGCATCAATCGTGTTGTGTATGATATTAGCTCAAAACCACCTGCAACAATAGAGTGGGAGTAAAATAATGGTAAATGGTAAATGGTAAATGGTAAATGAAACAGCCAAATAAGAGTGAATTTTTATCATTAAATATAAAAAAAATAATTGAAAAATATTTATGATAATTAAAAAAAATAATTAAAATAAAATTTGTATAATTAAAAAGTATTTTGTATAAATTCTTAATTCTTAATTCTTAATTCCTAATTCTTAATTCCTAATTCTTAATTCCTAATTCTCAATGACTATTTTAGACGGAAAAAACACTGCACTTCTTATACAAGACGAAATTGCACAAGAAGTGCAAACACGCATACAAGCAGGTAAAAAAAAGCCTCACCTTGCTGCAATATTAGTGGGCAATGACACACCAAGCCAAACGTATGTAAATGGCAAAGTAGAAGCCTGCAAAAGGGTTGGTTTTGATTCTACACTTATTCATTTGGACGAAAATATTTCAGAAGAAAATTTATTATTAGAAATCCAAAAACTTAACGAAAACCCACAAATTGACGGTTTTATTGTGCAGTTGCCACTTCCCAAATATATCAATGTGGATAATGTCATCAAACACATTCATCCTGACAAAGATGTAGATGGTTTTCACCCTGAAAATGTAGGCAAAATGAACAAAAATCAACCTTGTTATATTTCTGCTACACCGCTTGGGATTTTGAAATTATTAGAAAAATACGAAATCCAAACCTCTGGAAAACATTGTGTGGTGGTAGGAAGAAGCCAAATTGTAGGCTCTCCAATGAGTATTTTGATGGCAAGAAATGAAAAAATAGGAAATTGTACGGTTACACTTTGCCACAGTAAAACCCCAAATCTTGCAGAATTTACTATGCAAGCTGATATTTTGGTGGTTGCGATTGGTATTCCTAATCTTATCACAAAAGATATGGTAAAAGAAGGTGCTATCGTGATAGATGTGGGCATCAATCGTGTAGAAGATGCCACCAAAAAACAAGGTTTTCGCCTTGTTGGTGATGTAGATTATACAGAAACTGCTCCAAAATGTAGCTTTATTACGCCTGTTCCTGGTGGTGTAGGCCCTATGACAATCACTGCACTGCTTTATAATACACTTTTGGCTTGCAAATGGCACAAAGACTAATAATAAAATGAAACAGCCAATAGCATTGTTATTATGTAGCAATTTGGCTGTTTTTTGTTTTTACTACTCTCTTTCTTTACCTGACACTTTTCTCCTGACACCTTTTCCTTTATTACTTTTTTCTTAAAAAAATCCCTTTTTTTTTGTAAATTCAAAAATAAATACTAACTTTAAGGCAACATTTTGTAAATAAATTACGTGATAATAAAAAATCATTTGTATTTTATTAAAAAAAATAAAAAAATTGTAATTTCTTTTGAAAAAAGAAGTTACAAATGGCGTGTATTTTGTATAAAAAAGAACAAATATGGGTCTTTTCTCTCCAAGTGATAGTCAGCTTATTCAACGTATAAGAAAAGGAGATGAAAGTGTATTGGATTATCTGTACAAAAAAAATTATAAAATGATGACAAAAATGATCATCAAAAATAATGGTACAGAAGAAGAAGCACAAGACATCTACCAAGAGGCTATCGTTATTTTTTGGCAAAAAGCAAGACGCGATGATTTTGTGCTTACCTCTAAGATAAGTACATTCGTATATAGCGTGTGCCAAAATTTGTGGCGTAAAGAACTTGAACGAAAAAGCAAACTTTCCAGTGATATGGTGGAAGGTAAAGAATACAATGATTTTGAAAAAGAAGAACGTGATGCTATCATTGCCAAATGTCTCAACAGCTTAGGCGAAACCTGCAAAAAAGTATTGATGTATTATTATTTTGATAATTATTCAATGCAAGAAATTGCAGAAAAACTTGGATTTGCTAATGCAGATACCGCCAAAACCAAAAAATATAAATGCAAAAAAGAATTGGACGAATATATCAAATCAAATTATAAAGCAACTGATTTCTTAGATTAGCAAAAACACCGCAAAAAACACCAAAAAATATCTCTAAAAATCCCCTTAAAAAATGAGTTATAACAAAATGAATTTGCAAAATATGTCCCAAGAAGAATGGAAAGAAGCATTTATCAATGATACGCTTTCAGCACAAGACCGTGCTTTTTTCCAAAACTTAATAGATGCTAATCCTGAACTCAAAGACGAAATGCAGTTGGAGGAAGGATTAAGAGATGCTATTTTTGAAGCACGCAAAAAAGAACTTAAAGCTCATTTTAACACATTGGACGTGGAACCAACAGGCACATTGTTTAATATGCCTCGCACCGCTCTTGTGGGTTCGCTCCTTGTGGCAAGTGTAATGACTTCTATGCTTACATATTTTGATGTATATAAAGAATATCATACATTCTTCAAACCAAAATCCTACACAGAACAAGTTGCACAAAAAAATATTCCTTCACAAAATACCCAAAATTTGGAAAATGTGAATGAACAACAAAATAATGCCCAAAACCAAAATAATGAAACTGCAAATGACAATGTAGAAATCAAAATTAAATTGGAGGTACAAAATAATAATGCCAATTTGCAAAATACTAATTCAAAAATTGATGCAAATGCTGGTATTGCTATGGAAAATACAAAAAAAACTTCACCAAATACAACCAATGTTGTTGAAAATTTGGAAATGGAAAAAAGTACATTAAACCGTACTCAAAACCAAAAATTGCATACACTTCTTAATGTAAAACCTCGCAATGAGCAAAAACCTGAAGAAGATAAATTTGAAGTAGCCAACAACCTTACATACCAAACCAACAAACAAGATGATGATTTGGGAATATTTGATGGAAAACGCAACACAACGCTTGAAAATGACTTAAAAGGCAATAAACTTTCTTATCAATATTATGGCAACAAATTGTTTTTGTATAGCAATAATGTGAGAGGAAAAGAATTACATTTGGACGAAAAAACAGGAAAACGTCATTTCCTTTATTATGACAAACAATTCTTTGAGTTTTTTGATAATCAAATAGAAAAAACTGAACTCAAACCTGTTACACAACCAGAATTGATTGACCGCCTCAAAAAAGAACTTTTAAATAGATAAAACTTTTATCAATTTATAAAAAAAACCTCTTTATTTCAAAAATAGAGAGGTTTTTTTGTTTTATAATTTGTATGAAAATATAAAATATATTTTTTAAATATCAATAAAAATAGATTATAAATTGAAAATGTATTCAATTCATAATCTATAATTTATAATTCATCATTACCTTACATTTCAGGCATCATAATATCAATAATTCTAAAATTACCTTGTGGGCTAAGATTAACTGCAGCAATCACAAGCCAATCAGTATTTGGGACACCAATAATAAATTCAAAAATGGCTTCATTTTTTGCTTCATCAAACCTTACAAATTGAGGGTGTTTTATAATAGATTTTTCCAAAAAATCACGTTCAATTTTATTCAAAAAAAGGTCTTTTTTAATAGTTTTTTTGGTGGTACTTTGTCCATTTACTTTGAAAGCAATGTCAGTTTGATAATTATGAGAAAAGATAACCAATTTTCTTTGTTGAATATCTGACATCTCTTGTGCTATGAGGCTGTCATTAACACAGGAAGTTGCGTAATTAAGCTCATAAAGGTTGTTTTTTACTTTAAAAAGCGTGTCAGAACTGATTATTTGATTATCAAGTGGTGCGTATTGGATTTTGGTATCTTTGTCTTTTGAAAATTTTGCTAATAATTCTTGTGTTTTTGAAAGTTTTGAAGTTTTATTTTCAATAGTTTCTTTGCTTTTTTTATTCTCTTTTTCTGTGTTTTTTTCGGTTTTATTAGTTTCAGATTTTTCTGACACAAGTTTTACATTATCGTTTTGGGCAACATTATTTTTTTTACCTGCGTTATTAGCCACAGATAATTCATTTTGGTTATTTGTTATATTTTCTTTGTCGTTTTTGTTTTTGCAAGCAACAAAAATATGTGCAAAAAACGCACAATAACATAAATAAATTAAAAAATTGCGAATGATTGTAGCGAAAATTGCAACAAGATGTGTCATAATAATGCTCACACAAATTGATAGGTATAATTTGTTAAATTTGTGTGATTTTTTCTTTCTTATAAGACGCAAATTTACGCAAAAAGATGCCTTTCTACAAGATTTTTTTTTAACATTTTTTTAATTTTATTCAAAACAAACTGACTTTCTTTTTTTATAAAAATAAATGTATTATTTGGCGTATTTTATGCCTTTTTTATTAATTCTTGACACCTGACGCCTTATTCCTGACACCTTTTAATATAATATCATTTGCGTACAGCGAAACAAAGCCATTTTTTTGCCTGTATCTTTGTGTGTTAAAACCACGTCCCACACGTGAGTCGTTTTACCCAAATGTTCAGCTTTTGCAATCGCAATCACTTCGCCTTCTCTTGCTGTTCCCAAAAAATTGCTTTTGAGTTCTACGGTTGTAAAACTTTTCGCTTCTTGGGGCATACAAGCCACACACGCAAAGCCTGCAAGCGTGTCAGCAAGCGTTACCACACTACCTGCGTGCAAGTATCCATTGGGTGCCAAAAATTCTTTTTTGATAAAAAAACGTGCAGAAATCTCTGCTTCTGACATATTAAGAATTTCTATGCCTAAATATTCAGGAAAAAATCCTTTTGCAATTTTATTGAAAAACTCTGCGGTGCGTTCTGTGTGCATTTTTTTAATTAGGAATTAAGAATTAGAAATTAAGAATGAAACAGCCAAAATCAATATTCAATGATAAATGAAACAGCCATTTATTTTTTGCAAATATAAAAAAATATTTTTATTGAACAATCATTAAAAATAAATTTTTTTATAAAAAATTCATACCACTGTGCAATTCTATAAACTTTACAAAAGTTTTTAACTTTTGTAAAGTTGAATAGCCAAAATATCTTATTTTTGGATAATTCTTAAAATTGTACAATAATATGAAAAAAAATATAATTGGTTATTTTTCTCCTCTCTACCCTACTATTTTTTTATTTGTTGTTTCCCCACGTTTCACGTGGGGTTACCATTGTTAAACCCTTTCAGGGTTTTTAATACAAAAAGCTATTTAAACAACCACGAAGTGGTTGAACTATGGTAACCCCACGTGAAACGTGGGGAAGCACGAAAAATGGTAGGGTAGAGGGCTTTTTCCTGATACCTTTCCCCTGACACCTTTCCCCTGACACCTAAAATTTATTTTTTATTAAAAGTAGCTGCTTTATCCCAATCTTTTTCAGCACCTTCTGTGTCGCCCATACGTTGTTTGAGCAAACCACGACTTATGTAAGCAAGTGCATAATCACCTTGTAATTCAATGGCTTTGTTAAAATCTATCAAGGCTTCAGGGAATTTTTCTGTACCCATATTTAGATTTCCACGATTATAATACGCATTTACATTATTTTTATCTAATTCAATGGCTTTGTCCAAATCGGTTTTGGCTTCTGGATATTTTTTCAAATTGGTATAAACCACACCACGTTGCATATACGCAAGTGCATAATTTTTATCCAATTTTAGGGCTTCGTTGAGGTGCGGAAGTGCATTTTTGTATTGGCGTTGTTCCACGCACATAGCACCTTTGTAATAATGTGGTGCTGGATTTTGTGGGTCTAATTTTAATACTTGGTCAAAATCAGGCGTTGGATTTGCACCTTTTCCGCCAATATTAAAAATCATAACACCACGTTGTAAAAATGCCTCTTTGTAATCAGGTTTGAGTTCAATGGCTTTTTTCAAATCTTCAAATGCTGGGGCATATTGTTTTTGGGTATTGTACCACAAAGCACGATAAAAATATGCTACGTGGTCATTGGGCGTAAGTGCGATTACTTTGTCAAAATCCTGTTTTGCACCTTGGATATCTTTCAAAGTTTCTTTGATGATGCCTCTGTTAAGTGTTGCTTTTGCGTCTTTTGGTTTGAGGCGAAGGACACTTTCCAAATCCATCAAAGCACCTTCCAAATCTTTTGCTTGGTATTTTAGCAATGCAAGCTGATAAAAAGAACGATAATCTTGTGGGGCTATTTTAGTTGCTTTGCTAAAATCATTGTAAGCTTGTTCTTGGTTTTTGAGTTCCAAATGTGCCAAACCTCTATAAAAATACCCTTTTGCGTCTTGTGGTTTGAGTTCTAAAAGCGAATTATAATCTTGGATTGCACCTTTTAGGTCGCCCAAACTTGCTTTGGCAAGCCCTCTCCCACCATAAGCATTTGGGTTAAATTTATCAATTTTTAATCCTGCATCAAAATCCGCTAATGCTTCTTTAAATTTTTTTGCTTGTAATTTCATACTTGCAGATTTAAAAAATTGGGTAGCATCTTGTTGTGCATATATTTTTTTAGACACCAAAAAAAATGTACTAAAAATAAAAAAAATGACTAAAAAATGATTTTTCATAAAAATAAAAATTAAACTTTTGGATTTTTCAAACCTTGAACTTTTTTTTATACGAAAAATTACCATAAAAAGCGAATGTTTTTCAAAAAAAATTATGCAAAAATAATCCAATTAACATTTTATTTGAAATAATCATTTATTTATTTTTTAGTTTTCTAATAATTTTAGTTTTTGAATATCACGCACACAATCCAAAGGAATATCCAAAAGTGGATTATTACTCAAATCAATTTTTGTGAGTTTTGGGAGATTTTCTAAGTGTTTTGTGTCAAAGTGAGTGATATTATTTATGCCAAGCATCAAATATTTTAGTTTTGGTGTGTTGTTTAAAAATGAAACATCTTTTATATTATTTTTTTTGAGGTCAACATTTTCCAAATTAGGTACTTCCTCCAAAATTAGTTCTTCAATACCTGTTTCTCTAAGTTTAATTTTCCTCAGAAGCATATTTTTTAAAACAATTTTTTTCAATGATTTTTTTACAAAAATCTTTATGGTAGATAAAGATACATTAACCAATGTAAGTATAGTAAAGCTCTTTGGGTAAATTATTGAAGCTATTTTTTGACAATTTGAAATATGAAGATGTTTAATATTTGTATTTGCAAGATTTATTGTGGATAATTTTTCTGCATTATCAATACAAAGTTCCTCAATTTCGGATTCAGAAAAATAATGCGAATCTATGTGTTTTATATGCTTTGTATTTTTAAATGTCAATGTGCCTATTTTAGTATTTTTCAAATCTACGAAACGCATACTTTCTAAATTCTCCAAATCAAATTTTTCCAATATCAAATCTCTCATATAGAAAGTGTCAAGATACAAATAATTTGGTACAAATACCTCATTTAAAGGATTTCCACTAATATCCAAATATTTTATATGCTTAAAAAATGGTAATTTTGGATTATTTAATTCATTATCACTTAAATTTAATGTCTGTAAATATTCTATATTTTCTAAGGCATCTATATTTTTGATTTTATTATTTTTTAAATATAGATAATTTAGACGTTTCATGTTTTGAAGTGGTGAAATATCACTAATTGCATTATTCTCCAAATGTAAATTATACAAATCATGATTTTCTAATACAGAAATATCCATAATTTGATTATTTGTTAAAGTCAAATAACTTAATTTTTGACAATACTTTAATATGGAAATATCAACAATTTGATTGTATGATAAATTTAATTTATCTAAATTTTGACAATACTTTAATACAGAAATATCAACAATTTGATTATGTGATAAATCTAAATTATTTAAATTTTGACAATGCTTCAGTACAGAAACATCAATAATTTGACTGTGTGATAAACATAAGTTTGTTAAATTTGTACAACATTTTAAAAAAGAAAAGTCTTCAATTTTATTAACAGAAAAATCCAAATGTATTAAATTTTGACAATTTTCTAAAAAAGAAATATCTATAATTTGATTTTCTTGTAAATTGAATCTTTCTAAACACAGTAGCTTTGAATTCAAAACAATTTCTTTAATTTGATTTCTATGCAAATCTAAATATTTTAAACTATTTAAATTTTTGAGTTCTACTTTTTCAATTTTCCCAAATATACAAGAGAAATTTATTATTTTGGGTATGTCATACAATTTAATGGATTTTATAAAATCACTTTCTACATTTAAAAACATTAGAAATGGAAAATCAAATAATTCTAATTCTTCTATTTTGTTTTTTGATATATTCAATTCTACAAGATTTTTAAGATTTTGTAAAGGGAAAATATCTGCGATTTTATTATACCTCAAATCCAATTTTACAAGATTTATAAGATTTTGTAAAGGAAAAATATCTTCAATAATATTGTTTTCCAAATTTAATTCTACAAGATTTTTAAGATTTTGTAAAGGACAAATATCTACGATTTTATTGTACCTCAAATCCAATTTTGCAAGATTTGTAAGGTTTTTTAAAGGCGAAATATCAACAATTTTGTATTCACTATCATTACGATAATAATTTGAAGTTTCTTTTCCACTTAAATTTAATTCCACAAGATTTTCTAAATTTTGTAAAGGCGAAATATCTTGAATTTGATTATAATTTAAACCTAATATTGTAAGATTTTTGAGATTAGCTAAAGACGAAATATCTTTAATTTCATTATTACCCAAATTTAATTCTGTAAGGTTAACGAGAATTTGCAAGGGCGAAATATCTTCAATTTCGTTATTACCCAAATTTAATATTGTAAGATTAACAAGGTTTTGCAAAGGAAAAATATCTTCAATAATACTATTTTCCAAATTTAATTCTGTAAGATTTTCAAGATTAGACAAAGGCGAAATATCTTTAATTTTATTATTCCTTAAATTTAATTTTAATATTGCAAGGTTTTGAAGATTAGCCAAAGGTAAAATATCTACAGGATTTTGATTGCGAAGTTCAAGCTCTAAATAAGTCAAATTCGTAAGATGATTTAAGAAATATATATCTACAGGATTCCAAGCGTGAAAGTCCAAAGAAGTAAGATGCGTAAAAGTTGCTAATTTATCAAGTATTTCTTGTGCGTAAGTATTATAATGTAGCTCCAAAACTGGATGTTTAGTTTCAAAATTTTCGTTTAAAATCTCATCTATTGTTTTGTGGGTATTCATATTTTTAGGAATTTTTTAGTTAGTAGTTAGAAAAGTTTTTAATTTTTTCACAAAAAAATAAAACCACAACGCAGTGTATTTGCGTAGTTTGATTTTTTTATGTACCAATAGGCTTTAGCCTGTTGTCTGCAGGCAACAGGCTAAAGCCCATTGGTACGTGTTTTTGTTCAGAAAATCATAATCAATAAAATCAACCAATTATTTAGTTATTTTTATTGTTTTATTTTTTAGACCAAAGATAATTTTATGATTTTCTGATACTTAAAAAAATGTTTCTTTGATAATTTTTGTGAAGGTGTGATATAACACACTTTTAATATATGAAATTATAGTTATTAAAGCTGACTTTGAGAAAGACACACTAAAAGTGTGTGCTACAAAATATCGTTTTTTTATTTTTTCATAAAAATTATCAGATAACCATTTTTTGTAAAAAAAGCAAAATTAAATTTGGCTGTTTCATTCACCATTTAACATTTATCATTCAATATTAAAAATGACTGTTTCATTCATCATTTAACATTTAACATTTATCATTCATCATTGCATTTGACTGTTCCATTCACCATTTACCATTCACCATTTACCATTAAAAAAAGCAACCTTTTCAAAAAAAGCAGTCTTATTCAAAATAAACCTTTTTATAAATCATTTTGCAATATAAAATTTTGTTATTAAAAAATTCATTTCAAAAAAATCACAAAATAATATTTTATATTTGCTTGTTTTTTAAAAAATAAAAAGAAATTCAAAAAACGTAATCAAAACATCACTTAAAAAATTCATTAAAAATATTCTCAAAAATAATTATGTGTGGAATAGTAGCTTATACAGGAATGCGTGAAGCATATCCAATCATTATCAAAGGTTTAGAAAGATTGGAATATCGTGGTTATGATAGTGCAGGAATTGCTTTACAAAATGGAGATTTACACGTTTATAAGAAAAAAGGTAAAGTTGCTGACCTCAAAGAAAGCCTCAAAAACGTAAATTTGGAGGGAAATGTAGGCATAGGACACACACGTTGGGCTACACACGGAGAGCCAAATGACCGCAATGCACACCCACATTATTCTGCAAACCAAAATCTTGTAATTATTCACAATGGCATTATTGAAAATTATTCTGCTATCAAACAGGATTTGGAAAGCAAAGGTTACGCTTTTACAAGTGATACAGATTCAGAGGTACTTGTAACATTTATAGAGGATATTCAAAAAAATACGCAAACTCCACTTGAAGAAGCAGTAAGGCTTGCTCTCCAACGTGTGGTAGGTGCTTATGCGATTGTGGTAATGTCAAGAGATACACCTCATATGTTGGTCGCAGCACGCAAAGGCAGTCCGCTTGTGATTGGTGTGGGAAAAAATAAAGATGAATATTTTTTAGCGTCTGATGCTACGCCTATTGTGGAATACACCAACGAAGTAATTTATCTTGATGATTTGGAAATTGCCATTATCAAAAACAACCAACTTGTTATCCAACATTTGGATTCTACCATTAAAACCCCTTATATCCAAACGCTTACGTTGGCATTGGAGGCAATAGAAAAAGGTGGTTTTGAGCATTTTATGCTGAAAGAAATCTACGAACAACCTAAATCAGTAGCTGATGCGTTGAGAGGTCGTATAAGTTCCTTAGAAGGTCGTTTGCATTTGGGCGGTATGCTTGAATATATCAACAGGCTTGTAACTGCTGACAGGATTATGATATTGGGTTGTGGGACATCTTGGCACGCTGGACTTGTGGGCGAATATTTGTTTGAAGAACTTGCTCGTGTGCCTGTGGAGGTGGAATACGCATCAGAATTTAGATATAGAAACCCTATTATTAGGGAAAATGACGTCGTAATTTGTATTTCGCAATCAGGTGAAACTGCTGACACCCTCGCTGCGATAGAACTCGCTAAACAAAAAGGTGCGGTTATATTTGGTATTTGTAATGTGGTGGGTTCTTCTATTGCAAGAGCTACACACGCAGGAGCGTATATTCACGCAGGGCCAGAAATAGGCGTAGCAAGTACAAAAGCATTTACAGGACAATTAGCGATTTTGACAATGACTGCTTTGTTAGTTGCTTACAGAAAAGGCACTATCAACGAAAGTGATTATCGCAGAATTTTGGCAGAATTGGAAACTATTCCCCAAAAAATAGAACAATGCCTAAAACTCAATGCTGAAACCGAAAAAATAGCGTCTGTTTTCAAAAATGCCCATAATTTCCTTTATTTGGGACGTGGTTATAATTTCCCTGTTGCGTTGGAAGGTGCTTTAAAACTCAAAGAAATTTCTTACATTCACGCAGAGGGTTATCCTGCTGCGGAAATGAAACATGGCCCTATTGCCTTGATTGATGAAGAAATGCCTGTTGTGTTTATTGCAACAAAAGACAGCAGTTATGAAAAAATTATTTCTAATATTCAAGAAGTAAAAGCACGCAAAGGTCGTGTAATTGCCATTGTAACAGAAGGCGACACCGAAATCAAAAAAATGGCAGATTTTACGATTGAAATTCCGCACACAATAGAACCACTTTCGCCAATGCTTGCAGTAATTCCATTGCAATTATTGTCGTATCACATTGCTATAATGCGTGGTTGTGATGTGGATAGACCAAGAAATTTGGCAAAATCTGTAACGGTAGAGTAATTAGGAATTAAGAATTAGAAATTAGGAATTAAACAGCCATTTTTCAATAATAAAAAAGACTAATAAATTTTAAAATTTATTAGTCTTTTTTGGTTTTTTCTAAAATTGAAACTTGATTTTTTCAAAGAAATGATATAATCCAAAGTTGAAATTTGTACTTTATTTGTTTTAATATTCCTCAAATTTAAAAGAAACTCATATTCCTTAAAAGAAAAAAGAATTTCTACAAAATCAGAAAAATAAATTATTTCAACATCTGTATCAATCACATATTTTTTTATTGATAAAATATCTAAAAAGATTTTTTTTTTAGCATAACAATAAGAAAATGACAATAAAATACTCATAATATCATCTTTAATATCTTTATTATTTTCTATTGTAAAAAATAAATTTATTAATTTCTGAAAAATCTTTTGAAATATTTCATCTTCAATTTGTAATAACTCACTGCTCGCACAAGAAAAATCATTATAAAAAGATAATTCTGATATTAAAAATGCTATTCATTTGAATTTGTGGCATTTAAAAGTTTTAGGATTAATTTTTCCATTATTTTACAAATATTTTATAAAAAATACTTTCCCATCTAAAACCATTTATCGTTTGTAATGTGTTTTCTGGTTTTTCCATAAGATTTGTTACATTATTTAAAAAGGCTTCAAAACTATCTGCAATGACATTGATTGTATTAAAATCAACATCAGTTGTTATAACTTTCATTTTATTATTTTCAGAAAGAGTATCAAAATCTAACCACAAAATATTACTATCTTCGTTATAAGCAAATGCTATTGGTTTTGATGAACTAAAATAATTCTCTTTCCCATTTGGCATAGCGTATTTCAGACCTGTTTCTGAAATTTCTATAATGTGGTTTATTTGGACAAGATAATAATAACCAAAAATAGGTATCGTTTCCCTGTATTGTCCATTTGTTATGGAGTAAAAATCTTTAAATGATTTTGGTAATTTAACCTCAAAATGTTCTTCTATTGTGAGAAATTCATTAGAATCACAAGGTGGTGCAATATAAAGCTCATAATCAGCCACCAAATTATATAAAGCCTCAAATAATTGTCTTACAGAAGTATGAACGGTTAAATCAGATAAATAAACAGGTTTTGGGTGTTGTATTCCTTTTAAAAATTCGGAAAGCAAATGAATGGGGGATTCAATATTACCTTGAGCATTTTTTGCTTTATTTATGGTAGAATCATAATAATTTGCACCTTTTAATCTTAATTGTTCAAGAATATAATTAGCAGAATAGCCTTTTATTATCATCAAATCAATATATTCCTCTATTTTATGATAAATATTTTGTATTATTTTCATTTTTTTTAATAATAAGCAAAAAATTTTATGAAAAACTATAATTTATGCGAATCAATAGTTAAACTGTTTGATTTTTAATTTTATAGCAAAATATTATTCTGAAAAATAGAGAATAATTAGTTTAAAATAAATTAAAACAAAATTTCCTAAAAGCTGATTTTTCAAGAATTTAAAATTTTTATTTTTGCGTAAAAATTAACGCAGTTTTAAAATTTCAAATATTAAAATAATACAATTTATAGGGGT
>JAAFIN010000189.1 GCA_013297825.1 Cytophagales bacterium | reverse complement strand
TTTGTATAATGACCTGCTATTTTACTAATTTTGTCCAACATAGAAATGTGTTATAATTGTTATAATTTAATCCACAAATATAAGCATTTCTTTTCTTTTTTAAAATTGTATAGTGATATGGGTTCAAGGTTTAAAGTTCAAGGTTTAAAGTTTAAAGTTCAAGGTTTAATAAAATCCTTAAACCGTGAAAATCCTGCTCAAAAAGGCTGTAGGCTGTTGGCTGTTTCATTTACCATTTACCATTTACCATTCACCATTTACCATTTACCATTCACCATTCACCATTTACCATTCACCATTTACCATTTAAACAGTATCCATAAAATTCTTTTCTGTTTGGTGAAATAAAGCCAAACCCAAGAAAAATATAATAAATGTTATCAAAGTTGCATATCCCAAACTCCACACATCAAACGTTCCTACACCAAAAAAAGCATATCTAAAACCTTCTACAAGAGGTGTAAGCGGATTAAAACTCAAATAATATTGCATATTGGGTGACAAAACCGACAAAGGAAAAATAATAGGCGTTGCGTACATAAATAATTGTACCCCAAATGCTACCAAAAACGTCAAATCACGGTATTTTGTGGTTAAAGATGAAATTATTATCCCCAAACCTAATCCCAAAATCGCCATTATAAACACAAAATAAGGTATTCCTAATAACCAAATTGTAGGCGTAAGTGTAGTGCCTGTAAGCATATAACCTGCATATACACACACAAATAATGTAAATTGTATGCCCAAACTCAACAACGCAGATATAACATTGGACACAGGCACCGTCATACGTGGAAAATACACTTTTCCGAATATTTGGGCATTGCCCACAAATGTATTAGAAGTACGATTAAGACAACTTGCAAAATAATTCCAAAATGTATTTCCTGCCAAATAAAACAAAAAAGGAGGCGTATTTTCGGTAGGAATTTTGGCAATAGCCCCAAAAACAATGGTAAAAACTATCGTAGTAAGCACAGGTTGGATAATATGCCAAAGAGGGCCTAAAATCGTCTGTTTATACACAGAAACAAAATCACGCCACACAAATAACCCTATCAAATCTCTATATCGCCACAATTCGCCCAAACGTATATCCCACCAATGCGATTTTGAACTAATAACTTCTGTCCATTGATTTTCAGATGTATTGTTGGTAAGATTATTTTTTGTGCTTTCAGTATTCATTATTATTTAGCGTTTTATTTATTTTTTAAGTGTGTTTTTGATTTTTTAATTTGCAAAAATATAAAAAAAAGTTCAAGGTTCAAAGTTTAAAGTTCAAGGTTTAAAGTTCAAGGTTCAAAAGTTTTAAAGAAGAAACAGAGGGCTATTGGCTGTTTCATTTACCATTCACCATTCACCATTTACCATTAAATATTATTTTTTCTCAGGAAAAAGTTCCAAAAGCCCTTTTTCGCTCGCTTCACAAACGCCTCTTTCTGTAATAATTGCAGTTATCAAACGTGCAGGTGTAACATCAAAACCATAATTTTTGGCGTTGCTTTCTTTTGGTGTAATAAGCACATTGGTTAATTCTTTGCCATTCCAACCTGTAACATATTTTACTTCGTCAGGATTGCGTTCTTCAATCGGAATTTCGGTAATGCCATTGTTAATTGTCCAATCTAAAGTAGTAGAAGGCAAAGCCACATAAAACGGAATATTGTTATCCTTCGCAGCGAGGGCTTTCAGATAAGTTCCTATTTTATTAGCGACATCACCCTGACGTGTTGTGCGGTCAGTTCCTACAATCACCATATCCACTTGTGCGTGTTGCATAATGTGTCCTCCTGCATTATCCACGATAACTGTATAAGGCACGCCAGCCTGTTGGAGTTCCCAAGCGGTAAGATTTGCACCTTGATTGCGTGGGCGAGTTTCATCAACCCAAACGTGAACTTTTATGCCTTTTTGGTGTGCTTGATAAATAGGGGAGGTAATTGTTCCCCATTCTATACAGCCTAATCTTCCAGCGTTACAATGCGTAAGAATTTGGACAGTTTCGCCATTTTTGGCTTTGCTAAGTGCTTCAATAATTGGCAAACCTTGAACACCAATATTTCTGCAAACTTCAACGTCATCTTCTACAATTTGGTGGGCAGTGGTTAAGGCAATTTCTATTTTTTGTTCCCAATTTTTTGCATTTTCTAAGGCTTTTAACATTCTATCTATTGCCCAAAAAAGATTTACTGCGGTTGGGCGTGAATGTTTAAGATTTTGAATACAAGTTGCAAAATATTCTTCTGGATTTAGTTGGTCTATTGCTTCTTGGCACGCAAAATATACGCCATAACCTGCGGTTGCACCTATAAGCGGTGCGCCTCTTACTATCATATCTTTGATAGCAGTTACGATTTGGGCAACACTTTGCAAATCCCTTATAATAATCTCGTGTGGAAGATGACGCTGGTCTATTACCTGAATGGTTTGGGCATCTTTTAACCAAATGGTTCGTTTTTGGAACATAAAAGTTTAAGGTTCAAAAGTTTAAAGTTTAATGCAAAAATACTTTGTTTAATTTTGAAAATACAATAAATGTTTTGGTTGTTTAACAATTTTTATGGAAAAAGAAAAAAAACAACTTTGTCATTCTGAAAGAATCTGGCTATTCTTCTGCATAAAACAGCCAGATTCTTTCAGAATGACACAAGCTAAAAAGGTATTTCATAAAAATTGTCAGAGAACCAAATTAACCAAAAAAACATAAAAAAATCCTTTTTTTTCGTGTGAAAAAAAGGATTTTTTTATGAAAAAACACAAGCATAAACATTTTTAATCCAAATTATTTTTTATAAAAATCATTTGCCCATTTGATAAAACCATCTACTTCTTGATGAGAAATTTGGAGATATTGGGCTATATGATAAATATCTTTGCGTTCTTCAGGCAAAAATTCACCATCTACAAAGCCAATTCCTATAAGTTCAATCAATGTTCCTATGCGTGATTGTGTTGAAACAAAAGCCTTACAAACTTCCTCAATAGAAACAGGTAATTGTTTTATTTCGGTTTCTATATCCAAATCAGAAGTACTTTCTTTGATTTCTGCCTCACATTTGAGGGCTTTATAACGTATAATTTCGTGTTGTGAAATTACATTATCAGCCATAATAATTTGGCGAGCCAATGCCAAAAATGCAATTTTTTCAGGATTTGTAAGTAGATTTAAAAACATATTTTTAGTGCAAATATTGATTTTTTTGATTATTTTTTTGATTATTTTTTTGAATTATAAATTTTCTTTGCAAAAATATGATTTTTTTTATAATTTATATATTAAATATATGTATTATTTTTGGATTAAAATAAAAAAACCACCACAAAAATTTAATCTTGTAGTGGTTTTTTTGTGATTCTGTTGGGATTCGAACCCAAGACCCCATCATTAAAAGTGATGTGCTCTACCGACTGAGCTACAGAATCAAGTTTTTAAGTTTTTTTTCTGTATTTTTATAAAAAATAATTTGTATAAAAATTTGTGATTCTGTTGGGATTCGAACCCAAGACCCCATCATTAAAAGTGATGTGCTCTACCGACTGAGCTACAGAATCAAATAATAAATGTTTATTACTTAAAAACGTGATGCAAAGATATAAGTTATTTTTGACATTTCCAAATTTTTTTAAAAAATTTTTCAATTTTTTTTGAAAGTTTTGAAAATAAAATAAAAATACCTTTTTTTAAAGAAATAAATCTTTATTTTTGTCTTTTTAAAAAGAGATTGCAAAGGTAATGTCTTATTTTTATATTTACAAATAAATGCGTATATTTTTTAATAAATTTTTTGTTTTTTTTCCTGTTGTTTTTATTTTAGGTTCTTTGTCTTTGTTTGCCCAAAAAAGTCCTTTAACATTGGTATCTCCTGCCAATAATACACAAAAAAAAACTTGGATAGAAGAAGGTGAAAGGAGATTTTTGGAAAAAAATTATACTGAATGTTTGCATATATACGAACATTTGTATCATAAAGAAAAATATTTTTCGCCAAAAATGCTTTTTGAAATGGGATTTATTTATGAAGGTTTGGGAGATTATACCAACGCACTTTATTTTTTGAATTTATATTATCAATACGAACCTGATTGGCAACTTCTTCAACACATTGAAAGTATTGCACAACGATACCGATTGAAAGGTTATAACAATGATGACCAAGATTTTGTATTTACGCTCTATTACCAATATTTTGATTTGGTTTGGGGAACTTTGATTGTAGTTTGTGGGCTTTTGTGTGTGTATATTTTTTGGTACGAATGGCAAGGAAATCACGTTCCCACGCCTCGCAAAATACTTTTGTTGTTTTGTGTTTGTGTATTTTTTGTAAGTAATTTTTGGCTAAAAAATCCGCCTTCTGTGATTATTATGAAAGACCAAAGTTATCTGATGTCTGCTCCATCTGCCAGCAGTGATGTAATAAAAGTGATTAACAAAGGTCATAAATTATACATTGGACACTCACAAGATATTTGGCAAGAAGTGTATTGGGAAAACCAAAAGGTGTATATTCGCAATACAAATGTGGCAAAAGTAGATTAAAATTAGGAATTAGAAATTAGGAATTAGGAATTTATAGCAATTTTTATTTAATTTTCCAAATTTTATTTTAATTATTTTAAAATTATTTTTTTATAATTTTTTATTTTTAATTGTATTACATTCCTAATTCTTAATTCTTAATTCCTAATTCTTAATTACTTCCCCTTTGCCATCAAAGAACTATTTTTTTCAATCGTACAAAGTTCATCGTGAATGTAAATATTCACTACATTATCACTTAGATTTTCCAACAAAACATTTTCTTTGCTTACACGCACACGCAAAAGCGAACCTCTGTGCATAATTTTGAAGGTGTAAGAACGCCATTGTTCAGGAATAATTGGCGAAAATGCAACTGTATCATTTTTTAGACGCATTCCCCCAAAACCCTGCACAACCGACATCCAAGTTCCTGCCATACTTGTTGTATGACAACCATCTTCGGTGTCATTGTTGTAATCGTCCAAATCCAAGCGAGAAGTACGCAAATATAATTCGTATGCTTTTTCTTTTAGCCCAAGTTTTGACGCTAAAACCACGTGAACACAAGGTGATAACGAAGATTCGTGAACTGTACGAGGCTCATAAAATTCAAAATGCCTTTTGATGGTTTCAATATCATATTCATTTTCAAAAGCATAAATCGCCTGTAAAGTATCTGCTTGTTTGATAAAACAAGACCTTAGTATTCTGTCCCAAGACCATTTTTGATTGATTGGGAGGTTGCTTTTATCCAAATCTTTTACCAAAATTTGTTCTTTGTCCATATAACCATCTTGTTGCATAAAAATACGCAAAGCATTGTTATAAGGAAAATACATTTTTTGGACAATATCATACCATTTTGCACATTCTTTTTCTTCTTGAAAATTTATTTTTTCAAATAATGCTTGTAATTTTTCAGGTTGTGTGCCTTTCACAAAACCAATAATTTCGTTGGTATAAGCCAAACACCAAATTGCGATTTTGTTGGTATAATAATTATTGTTGATGTTATTTTCGTATTCATTAGGCCCTGTTACGCCAAGCATCACGTATTTTTGTTTTTCTTCTGAAAAATTAACCCTTTCCGCCCAAAATCTTGAAATCGCAATCAAAACCTCCAAACCATAATCCGCCAAATAAGATTTGTCACCTGTGTATTGCACATAATCAAAAATTGCTTTGGCAATCGCACCGTTGCGGTGTATTTCTTCAAATGTAATTTCCCATTCATTATGACATTCTTCCCCATTCATTGTAACCATAGGATAGAGTGCGGAGCCATTTTTAAACCCTAATTTTTGGGCATTTTCTATGGCTTTTGGGAGATGTTTGTAGCGATAAAGCAAAAGATTTTTTGCAACTTCTGGAGCGTCTGTTGCCAAATAAAACGCCAAACAATACGCTTCGGTATCCCAATAGGTGCTTCCACCGTATTTTTCACCTGTAAATCCTTTGGGTCCTATGTTCAAACGTGCATCTTCACCTGTGTAGGTTTGGTCAAGCTGAAAAATATTAAATCTAATACCTTGTTGTGCTGCAATGTCGCCTTCAATCGTAATATCACTGTCCTCCCATTTTTTAGCCCAAGCTTGTGCTTGTTCCATTTTTAGGGTTTCAAAACCCTTTGCAAAAGCATCTTGTAGTGCTTTTTGAGCTTGTGTAATAAGGTCTTTGGCAGGATAATCACGTGATGTAACTTGTGCCACAAATTTATAAATTGTAGTTTCTTCGTTTTGAACAAGCGGAACACGTAACTGATGACCTACATATTTATCACGTTGGACAGGCGAAGTTTCAAGAGTGATAGGATTTCCTTTTTGAAAAATCTCAAATGTAGTAGCAGAACAAAGCGAAAAACCTGTTTTTTTGGTTTTAATGGTCAAAGTAGCAGTTTCAGCTTGCACATTTTGATAAATATTTTCCCAAAATTTTTCATTATAATTGGCATCTTCGTTTTTAATATCACCATCTAAAAACAAAGTTAAATCCAAATTTCCTGAAAAATTAAGTGGTGTAATGCGATATTTTATTGTACCAATTTCTTTTTGGACAATGCTTACAAACCTTTGTGCTTTAATCCTTAATTGCTTTCCAGAAGGCAAAATTGCGATAAAAGACCTTTCTAAAAAGCCCTCTTGCATATTAAGTATTCTTTTAAAATCCTTTACTTGGCAGGTGTGAAGGTCTAATTTTTCGCCTTCAATAATGAGTGTCATTCCTATCCAATTCGTTGCATTAAGCACTTTTGCAAAATATTCAGGGTAGCCATTTTTCCACCAACCCACACGAGTTTTGTCAGGATAATACACGCCCGCCATATACGAACCTTGTAAAGTTTCGCCTCCAAAACCTTCTTCAAAATTGGCTCTTTGACCTTGATAGCCATTTCCTATGGAAAAAATACTTTCAGAAATTCGGTTATATTCAGGCAAAAAACCTTCTTCTATGATATTCCACGCATCATGGATGATATAATTTTTCATTTTTTAGGAATAATTTTTTAATTATAATTTTTGTGTTTGATTGATAAATATTTATTTACAAAAAAATTGTAAATAAATATATTTGGGCAAAATTATAAAAAAGAATGATTTTTTTGTGTTTTTTTAAGAAAAAAATGATAAATGTTGAATGTTAAATGATAAATGTTAAATGAAACATCCAAATTCAAATGTTGAATGTTAAATGAAATAACCAACTACAATTAAGAATTAAACATGAGGAATTAAAAATTAAATACAAAAAATAAAAATGGTTTTAAAATAAGGAAAAGAAATAAAATAAATTCATCCTATAAAAACCCTGAAAGGGTTTAACAATGGTAACCCCACGTGAAACGTGGGGAAGCAAAAGAGTAAGTTATTTAATTATAATTCCTAAAAAGAATAAAATTCAAATAATCCATATTTTATTTGTAAAAATTCATCATTCATCATTTATCATTCATCATTATTTTATCTCCACAAGTTCAACATCAAATCTTAGTACAGAATTGGCAGGAATATCACCGCCTGCACCTCTTTCACCATACGCAAGCGGAGAAGGAATAATCAAGGTTGCTTTACCACCTTTTTTAAGGAGTGCAATGCCTTCGTCCCAACCTTTTATGACCATACCAGCACCCAAATTAAATTTTATTGGTTCGTAAGTTCTGCCACCTTGATTAAGGTTTGCTTTTTTGGCTTCTGTTTCTATGCTTGTATCAAATACTTTTCCATTCAATAATTCGCCTTTATAATTAACTGCTACTTCTTTGCCTGCGGTTGCTTGTTCGCCTTTTCCTTCTTGTGTGATGATGTAATACAAACCTGATGGCGTTTTTTTAGCATTTTTCAGAAGGTTGTTTTTTGTGAGGTATTGCGTGATTTCGGTTTCTTCTTTTTTGATTTGAACCATTTGGAGTTCTTTTTTTTGTTTTTCCAATTCACTTTTTCTGCGTTCAGCATCTTTATTAAAAGAAACTTCATCAGCAAAACTTTTCATTTTGAAATAATAAAAAATGTGTTTGTCTTTTGGCAACATTGGATTTGGTTTATTTTTTTCCAAATCCATTTTTTTGATATTATCTTGCAGATATGCAATGTATTGTGTGCGTGAGCTATCAGGAATGGTTTTATCATTGATGATGTTTGCCATTTGGGCTTGCATTTCGTTGATTTTTTTGTTGATAAATTCTTCTTGTTCTTTGAGCAGATTATTGGTAGGTTCTTTCACAACTGCACTATCGCCTTTGCCAAGACTTGCAAATATTTCAAAAAATTTATCTTGGATAGAATCATTTTTGCCATTTGGAGTAGAAACTTTGGCGTATTTTTGAAGTTTATAAGCATCTACATTTTGATTTTTTTGTAAAATAGAATCTTTAAAATTGCGAACTTCTACGCTGAATGTTACAATATCGCCTTGTTTTGGTCTTGATGGGTCTGTATTTTTGGTGTTAGGATAAATGGTAAATTCCAAGCCTTGTTTTGTGGTTTTGGCTGGAAGCGGTTTTTGTGCGTAAGCATTTGAGATAAATAACCCAGATGATACAAATATTGCTATAAGTGTGAATAACAGTGTGCTTTTTTTCATTTTTGAGCAGGATTTTAGAATTAAAGGATTAACAAGATTTTAATCAAGATTTTTTTTAGGATTGAAAGATTAACAGGATTAAAATGCAGTGTTTTTTAGGATTAAAAAATTAAAGCCACAAAATTAAGGAATATTTATTTTTAATTTTTTATAATTGATGTTATTTTAAAAAATAAAGTTCAAAGTTTAAGATTCAAGGTTTAAAGCTCAAAAGTTCAAAGATTAGTAAAATCCTGAAAATCCTTAAATCCTGTTTCAGACTTTGGCTGTTTCATTTATAATTCATAATTCATCATTATAATATTCATTTCCTTTTTGAATTTTTTTCTTAATATTTCTGACCAATAAACGAGGCGAAATAACTTTTAATACATCAGTCAAAGCCAAAATTTCTTTTTCTAATTCAAAATTCAAAATAACATCTAACGAAATCAAAATGCTGTCCTCAAACTCCTCCAACACTTTTTGAGAAGGGTGAAGTGGCTTGGTAAGAATATACATCATATCATTTTTTTGAATTTGAAGAATAACTCTTTCAGTTTTTTGTTCAATGGATTTTGTAACACCTATCAAATTGTTGTAATATTCCTCAAAATCAACATCTGTATCACAAAAAGGCTCTTGTGAAAGAATGGAAAATGACACAATTCTATCCAAAGCAAACGTTGAAATACCATTTTTTTCTTTTTCTTTTCCAATCAAAAACCACCGATTTCTGTATTCTTTGAGCAAATAAGGATAAAAAATGCTTTCTTGTGGAAGATTTCCTTTTTTCATTGCTTTAAAAGAATGATAAATAATTTTTAAAGTTTTTTGTTGAGAAGTTGCATTATAAAGTGGTAAAAGATGCTCCAAACCTTTTAATAATTGATTATTTTCAAATTGAATAAATTTTTTTTTATCTTTTTCTGATGGATTTTTAAGTTTGTTGGTAAGCTGACTATCCAATTTCAAAATTGCATCTCCCACACCTTCCAACAAAGCAAAATCTCCAAATTGTTTTAAAATCTCAAGACTTTCTTTTATTTTTTCAATATTTTTATCATTAAAAATAGTTTTTGAAATGCTATAATTTTTATCTTCATAAGTATAAAATTTTTTATCTTTTACAATAATAGGAGCATTGTAGCCAAGTTTATCACTTCGCATAATCTGAATATCTGCCTGAATAGTGCGTTTGCTTACGCCTGAATCAATACCTTCATATTCATAAATTGCATCAGAAACTTTGTCAATCAAATCCTCCAAAGTCCAATTACGATAACGATTTTGTAGACATTCATCTATGGTTTTGTAGCGAATTAAAGCAAGTTTATTTAAAGACATTTTTTTTAATGTTGAATGTTGAATGGTAAATGGTAAATGAAACAGCCAAATACATTTTTGTTAAAAAAATATTTTCCAAATTTGGAAAATTTTATGTTGAATGGTAAATGGTAAATGAAACAGCCAAATACATTTTTGTTAAAAAAATATTTTCCAAATTTGGAAAATTTTATGTTGAATGGTAAATGGTAAATGAAACAGCCAAATACATTTTTGTTA
>JAAFIN010000188.1 GCA_013297825.1 Cytophagales bacterium | reverse complement strand
CAAAAAAAAATGATAATCAAAAAAAGAACTAAAATCTAATTTTTATCATTATTTTTACTTTTTAAACTAAAACATTTTTTAGCTTTTTTACCTCAAAAAAAATAATATGGTATCAACTCTTGATATTGAAATGCAAACGATTGCAGAATCAGGCTTGAAAAACGTAGATTTTCAAAATTTAAGTTTTGGAAAGGTATTTTCTGACCACGCATTTTTAGCAAAATACAAAGATGGTGAATGGAAAGACATAAAAATTGTACCTTATCAAAACCTCAATCTTAGCCCTGCTTTGATGACGTTGCACTATGGTCAATCTATTTTTGAGGGAATGAAAGCACACCGCACCGAAAAAGGCGAAGTTGTGATTTTTCGTCCTGACCAAAACGCAATGCGTATGCAAAAATCTGCTCATAGAATGTGTATGGCACATATTCCTGAGGAGATTTTTATAGAAGGTATGCGAAAACTTGTAGAACTTGACCAACTTTGGGTGCCTCAACAAGAAGGTACTTCTTTGTATATTCGTCCTTTTATGTTTGGAAGTGATGAATTTATAGGTATGCACCCTTCTGATGAATATACTTTTATCATTTTTGCGTGTCCTGTGGGAGCTTATTATGGCAAACCTGTGCGTGTAAAAATTGAAACTGAATATGTGCGTGCTGTGGAAGGTGGTGTAGGTGCTGCCAAAACATCAGGCAATTATGCTGCGTCTATGTATGCAACTCGTTTGGCTAACCAACAAGGTTATGACCAAATTATTTGGACTGATGGCAAAGAACATAAATACGTGGAAGAAGCTGGCACAATGAATATACTTTTTAAAATAAATGGTAAAATTATTACTGCTCCAACAGGTGATACAATCCTTGATGGTATCACACGCAAAAGTATTCTGCATTTGGCAAAACATTGGGGTTATGAAGTGGAAGAAAGGAAGTTATCTGTAAATGAACTTGTAGAAGCCTTAGAAAATGGTACTTGTGAAGAAGCATTTGGTGCTGGAACTGCTGCGGTGGTTGCTCCCATTTCTTCTATTGGCTATATGGGTAAAGATTATCCTGTTCCTGCTCTTACTGAAAATAGTTTTGCAAAAAAAGCCCATAAATATCTCATTGACCTTGTGAAAGGACGTACTGCTGATGAATTTGGTTGGTTGTATTATATTTAATTTTTGTAAAAATTATTGATAAAAAAAAGACTTTCTAAATTTTTTAAAAAATTTGGAAAGTATTTTTTTTGTTCTCTCACAATTTTTGTGGAAGAATAATGTAGCACACACTTTTAGTGTGTGAAAAACCAAGTTAAATGTGGTTTTGGTAAATGCACATAGTGCAGTTTTTTGTTATTTTTGCAGTTGTAAAAGCATTTTTGCAATACCAACAATGGAGAAAAAAAATTGTATTTAAAAAACAACCCAATTTTCAACAGAGAAAAAGAAAAAATAAAATTCCTTTTTCCAAAATGTGAGATAGAATTTTAGGGGAAATTAGGGGGCAGAAATTAGGAGGCAGGTGTCAGGAATTAGTGAAAATTGTTTTGCATTTTTGTACTGTTTTCTGACACCTATTCCCTGACACCTGTTTCCTGACACCTAAAAAAAAACTAATTACATAACCTTTTATATTCCTCCTCAAAAGTACAAAAAGTACCTTTTTTTAATCCCCATTGAATAAAATTTTCTAATTTTTCAAGCATTTTTTGTTTGGAATGACGACTTACATAAAAAGGCAAACCAAATTTTGTTTTGTCAGTAACATCAGTAAATTCCCAAGGGTGAAAATAAAAATTCACTTGTGGCGAATTTTCTGATTTTTTTTTATCAAAATTTAAAATCCAATTTGTTGCAAATTTTATAATCCAAAGCGGAAAATTCTTAAAACTTAACCAAAATAATGGAAAACGTAAGTAAGGTGTGGTACTTGCTGGAATTTGCCAAGTATTGTGCAACAAAAAAGGCACACGTGATTTCCCAAGATTATTATAACGACCAGGTAAATAAGTAGGGTGCAAAGAAGAATTATATTTGTAACCTGCATCTGTAACTGCTTTTTCGTCCAATTTTGCCATACGAGCCATACGATAACCCAAAATTTCTTTTCCCAAAAGATTTTCCAAAGCATCTTTTGATTTTTTTAAATCTGCAATTTCAAATGTGGTATGAAAATAACCGTGTGATGCTATTTCGTGTGTTTGGGACATTTTTTTTAGCAAATCAGGGTAATACAAAGCAAAATTAGCAGTTGTGAAAAAAGTTGCTTTTATATTGTATTTTTCTAATAATGCTAATATATTTAACAAACCTTTATGCGAAACAGCCATTTGTTCGTCCATAGTGAGGTTTTTGCCATAATCTAAAGGCGTGTCAAACTCCTCTACATCAAAACTAAGTATAAAACGTGGTAACAAGTTTTTATTTTTTTTAAATGTAAAAAATGAACAACTAAGGAATGAATAAATTATCTTGCGTTTCACAGGCATAAATGCCTGTGCTATACATAAAAATACAAAAATATGTATAGAATAGGCATTTATGCCTATTTTTAAAAATATCCATTTTATTTTTAATTCATTCCTAATAAATTAAACTGCAAAAATATGTAATAATATTTATAATTTTAATTAAAATCTAATTTTGAATTTGTTTTGAAAACTTGTTGTTATAAATTTGCAAACTTTTGTAGTAAAAAGGTGTCAGGTATAAGGTGTCAGTTAAAAAGGCGAAATCCTAAAATAAACACCTATTGTAATTGTACTAAAAAGAAATTTATTGGAGTGTAATTAAACCATTTCATTAAATAAAAATTCCTAATTCCTAATTCCCCATTCCTAATTTTTATGTTAGTAGAAGTGCTTAAATCCAAAATCCACAGAGTGCGTGTTACACAAGCAGAACTGCACTATGTAGGTAGCGTAACCATTGATGAAGCGTTGATGGAAGAAGCTGATTTTTTTGAAGGGCTTAAAGTGCAGATTGTCAATATCAACAATGGCGAAAGGTTTGAAACGTATGTATTGCGTGGCGAAAGAAACTCTGGTATGATTTGCCTCAATGGGCCTGCAGCACGCAAAGTACAACTTGGTGATATTATCATTATTTGGGCTTATGGTATGATGGAAGAAACCGAAGCACGTGCCTACAAACCTAAATTGGTGTTTGTAGATGAAAATAATAAAATGGTTTAGTTGAAATATTGATTGTTAAGACCTTCAAGGTGTTTAAAATCTTGAAGGTCTAAAACTTAAAAAATTGGATTTTTTAAGATTTTTTTTTGCAAAAAAATTAAGATAATTTTGTAACAAAAATAAAATATCAAAATTTATATTTTGTTCAATACATTTTTTCAAAATCTTTATTAAAAAATCTTATGAAAAAAACATATTTCTTATCCATTTATAATTTAAAAATCTTTGTATTTAGTTTGTTTTTTTGCTTTTTTTCGTCTAAAAAAATATACGCATCTGAGCCTGCTACATTGTATAATGGCAATATTTTGATAGCAAATTTGGCAAAAGAAAAAGCAAAAAAACAAGCAATTATCAACAAAAAAAAATCAAAGAAAAAGCCAACTTTTAATGAATATTTTGCAAAAAATTATGGTCAAATATTCCAAAATGATTATGTAAAGGAAAAATTTTCATTACTAAAAAATCATTACCTAAAACATAAAGACCGCATTGCAAAAAAATTTAAAGACAAAAAGCGCATCAAAAAACAACAATATTTGTGGGAACTTTTGGATTTATTTTTACGAGAGCCTGTCATAGGACTTTTTTTATTGATTGCACTTCTAATAGGTCTTGGACTTTGGTTTCTTTTTTCTGCCTTAGGTGTTGCTATTGCATTTGAAATCATATTTTTAATTTCATTGGTTATTACGTTGATAGGTTATCTTATTGTTATATTTATGTCATAAAAAAATCGCCCAAAATGGTTCAAAAAAGTTCAAAAGTTCAAGTTGAATTTTTAAACATTTTTGAACTTTACATTTTGAGCCTCAATCATTGAACTTTTGAACCTTAAACTTTGAACTTTTAAACTTTTCTATGTCATATATCGTAGGTATTTCAGGAGCGAGTGGTTCAGGCAAAACATCAGTTTTGCGTGAATTATTACACAATTTTTCAAATAATGAAGTTTGTCTTGTGTCCCAAGACAATTATTATAAAAATCGCAATCTGCAAGAAGCTGATGAAAATGGCATTTTAAATTTTGATTTGCCTACTTCGTTGGATTTGGACACATATATCAGGGATATTGTGCGTTTGCGCAATGGTGAAACGGTTACACGTGAGGAATATACTTTTAATAATAAAGACAAAGAAGCTCACACGCTTACGTTTTTGCCTGCACCTGTGATTATTGTGGAAGGTTTGTTTCTTTTTCACGAACCACAACTCAAAAATCTTTTTGATTTGAAGGTTTTTATTGATGTGGAAGACCATATTCGCCTCAAAAGACGTATTATAAGAGATAACAATGAACGTGGTTATCCCTTAGATGATGTACTTTATCGCTACGAATATCACGTGTTCCCTTCTTACCAAAAATACATTATGCCTTATAAATATGAAGTTGATATTGTAATTCCTAACAATCACCGATTTGAACAAGGTGTGGCGGTTTTGGTGGCGTTTTTGAAAGAAAAAATAATGATGAATTATGAATTATAAATTATGAATGGAACAGCCAATTTAAACGTTTAAAAAATAATGAGTGAAAAAAATACAAAATTAAATGCTTTGTATAACCTCAAACAAAATATTGAGGGGCTAATACAAACTATTCAAGATTCAAACAATGACCAATATTTAATTGATATGTTACTTGAAGATTTGCTTCGTGTAATGAAAGAAATAGAACAATTGGAAAAAAATACATAAAACAATAAAATTCATTATGAATATTCCTTCACTTGATAATATTTTGCAAGAACTTTCCCAAATAAAAGACAAGGGAAAAGAACTTTTATTTTTGAATGATTTTAGAAAAAACTATCAAAGTTTATCTGAAATAGACAAAAAAAAATTTGATGAAATTTTAAAAGAACGTGTAACCATCATACATACACAAGTAAATGAATTGTGTAAATAACCAAGAAAAATGACCTCAAAAAAAATTACTTTTTTAATATTTTCTGTTGTATTTTTCTTTTGTCAAATATTTTTTCTAAAAGTATTTGCACAAAATGATAGCTTATTTAAAAAAGCAGAACAAAGTTTTAAAAACCAAGAATATGCTTTAGCTGTTGATTATTTGGCAAAATATCTCCTGAAAAATAAAAAAGATGCCAAAGCGTATTTTTTGAAAGGATTAGCAGAATTTAAAATTCAAAATCCACTTGGAGCTTTGAAATGTTTTGACAGTGCAGTTATCCATAAAAAAGATTATTTGGAAGCTATTTATAATCGTGCAAGCATTTTACAGGGATTAGGGCGTAATGATGACGCAATTAGAGATTATAATAATTTGGTTAAAAAAAATCCTAATATTCCTATTGTGCGACAAGAGCGTGGAAAGGTGTTTTATGCCCTTCAAAAAATAGATTCTGCACGTTCTGATTTTCTTTATGCGCTTCGCCTAAAATCTGATATGTGGGAAAGTGCATTATTTTTAGGGAAAATTTATTGGAAAAGAAAAGAATACCAAAAATCAATTATTTGCCTTGATACAACCCTCAAATACAAACCAAAATACGAAGATGCTTTTTTTGTAAAAGCACAAGTTTATGAGGAAATGCAAAAAATAAAAGAGGCTTTGGGCGAATATGACAAGATTTTTGAAGTAAGTCCTTACGCATATCAAGCATATTTTGGGCGTGCAAAACTTTTTTATAACCAAAAAAACTACAAAGATGCACTTCCTGATTTGCTAAAAATAACCTCCAAAAAACCTGAAAATTCAGATTATTGGCTTTTATTAGGCAAAAATTATCTTGCTCTTAAAGAAAAAATAAAAGCCTGTGAAGCATTTTCTTTCGCAGAAAATCTGCAAAATGAAGAAGCAAAGAAGTTGAGAAAAGAAAATAAATGTGAGTAAGGAATGTGTAAATCCTAATTTGGGTATGTTTGACGTATCACAGGCATAAATGCCTGTGCTATACATAAAAATACGAAAAATATGTATAGAATAGGCATTTATGCCTATTTTTAAAAGTATCCATTTCATTTTTAATTTAATCCTAATTCAATAACTTTCCAAAAGTTTTAAAACTTTTGGAAGGTTAAACAAATGGAAAGTTAAACAAATGGAAAGTTAAACAAATGGAAAGTTAAACAAATGGAAAGTTAAACAAATGGAAAGTTAAACAAATTGTATTCAAATTTATATTACACTTTTTATTTCCCCTTCAAAACCTCCACAATTCTCTTTCCTGTGAGTTCTGACGCACCTTTTTCACCAATAAGTTTTTGGAGTTGGGCATAATCTTCAAGAATTTGGTTGTGATTTTCGCCATTTGGTAATATTTTTTTGAGTTCTTGTGTGAGCAATTCCACATTGGCATCTTCTTGTATAAGTTCTTTTGCAACAGATTTATTCATTACAAGATTAACCAAACCAATAAAACCAATTTTTATCAATCTACGTACAATCCACGCAGTAATCGCACTTGTGCGATACACAATTACCTGTGGAACACCCAAAAGAGCGGTTTCCAAAGTAGCAGTTCCAGAAACTACCACAGCACCTTTTGCGTGATGAAGTAGATTGTATGTTTGGTCAAAAATAATTTGAAAACCTGTTTCTTTGGCACTTTGGTAGATTTCAGGCGAAAGATGGCTTACACCTGCGATGACACATTGATAATCTTTAAAGTTAGAAAAAGTTTGGTTGTAAAGTGGAAGAATTTTTTTGATTTCTTGGACACGACTTCCTGCCAAAAACGCCAAAATAGGCTTATTTTCTTGCAGTTTATTCATTTCAAAAAAAACAGGATTTGGCGAAAAATCACTTAACGCATCTTGGATAGGATTACCAACATATTCCACTTCGTAATCATATTTTTTGTAAAAATCCACTTCAAAAGGAAAAATCACAAACATTTTATCAATGATTTTTCTAATTTTTTTTGCTCTGCCTTGATTCCACGCCCATACTTTTGGAGAAATGTAATAAAAAACCTTAATTGGGAGATTATTTTTTTTGATAAAACTCGCAATTTGCATATTAAAACCTGCATAATCCACCAAAATAACCGCATCAGGAGCATATTCTTTGATGTCTTTTTTGCAAAGATTTAATAAGTTTCTAATTGTCCAAATATTCATAAAAACCTCCCAAAAACCCATAAAAGCAAGTTCTTTATAATGTTTTACCATTGTTCCGCCTACTTTTTGCATATCATCACCACCCCAAAATCTAAATTCTGCTTGTGGGTCTTTGTCCAAAATACCTTTCATAAGGTTGGAAGCGTGCAAATCACCTGATTTTTCGCCTGCTATGATGTAATATTTCAAAGTTCAAAAGTTCAAGGTTTAAAGTTCAAAAGTTCAAGGTTCAAAAGTTCAAGGTTTAAAGTTTAAGGTTCAAAGTTTAATTAAAATCTAGCTGTTTAATCCTGTTAATCTTTAAATCCTGAGAATCCTGCTTCAGACTTTGGCTGTTTCATTTACCATTATTTAAAAGCTGGTCTTGGCGTAAGTTGCAATAATTCAAACATTTGTTGGTCTTGATTTTGGTCAGGATTAGGTGTAGTAAGCAGTTTATCGCCTGCGAAAATAGAATTAGCACCAGCCATAAAGCACAAAGTTTGTTCTTCTATTGTCATTTCCAAACGACCTGCTGAAAGCCTTACCATTGTTTTGGGCATCAAAATTCTTGCTGTTGCAATCATTCTAACCATTTCCCACACAGAAACCCTTTTTTGATTTTCCAAAGGCGTGCCTTCTATCGCAACAAGTGCATTTACAGGCACAGATTCAGGTTGAATATTGAGATTAGCCAAGGTAAAAAGCATATCAATTCTATCTGCATCAGTTTCACCAAGACCAATAATTCCACCAGAACACACCGAAATACCAGATTTTTGGACATTTCCGATAGTTTCTAAGCGGTCTTTGTAGGTGCGTGTGGTAATAACTTCCTCATAATGTTCTTCGCCTGTATCAAGGTTATGATTATAGGCATAAAGTCCTGCTTCTTTGAGCTTGTGAGCTTGTGATTCTGTGAGCATACCAAGCGTACAACAAACTTCCATACCCATTGCATTTACGCCTTTTACCATTTCAATCACATTATCAAAATCCTTATTATCACGCACTTCACGCCACGCAGCACCCATACAAAACCTTGTACTTCCTGCATCTTTGGCATTTTGGGCGTGTTGTAATACTTCATCTACTGCTAATATTTTATGTGCTTTTACGCCTGTGTGATAACGTGCAGCTTGCGAACAATATGCACAATCTTCTGGACAACCACCTGTTTTGATGGACAACAAAGTACAAACTTGTATTTCATTGGCAGTATGGTGTTGGCGGTGAATGTTGGACGCTTGAAAAATCAAGTCCATTATAGGTTGATGATATAAGTCGGTTACGTGTTTTTTTGAATACATTATATAATTAAAAAGCCCCCTAACCCCCAAGGGGGAATTAAAGGCAAAAAATAAGGTTTGAAAATTAAAATTTATAATTAGTATTTTTGAGTTGTTCCTTTGATTGGGCTTTTTACTCCCCCTTTGGGGGTTGGGGGGCTTTTCCCTCCCTCAGCTTTCTAAGTAATTTTTCACTTTTTTTGATTTTAGCAACAAAAGATTTGGCGGGTTTGAAAAAAGGAACAAAATGAGCTTCTATGACTACTTCGGTGCCTTTGTGAATATTTCTGGCTTTTTTTTCAGCTCTTTTTTTATTCACAAAACTTCCAAAACCACGCCAATAAACACCTTTACCTTGTTGTAGATTTTTTTTTATCAAATCAAAAAGATTATCCAAAATAAAAGAAACATCTTCTTTTGCTTGGCGAAGTTCTTGTTTGTATTCAGTGGTTTCAGTTGAAAGAATGTTATCTTTTGTTTTAAAAGACATCAATTTTTCGGTTAATTCATTGATAAGTTCTAATTTTACCACAAAAGTATATAATTTATAAGATTTGAAATGATGAAAAAAAATGCTTTTTTTTAGTGTTTTATTTTTGATTTTTAGCTTTAATATTTTAACAAAAATAAATATAAAATATTGAAAATCAATATGTTACCTGCAAAATTATAAAAAAACGATTAAAAAAATATTCATTTTTAACTTTTTTTTCAAATATCATTCGCATAAAATACATAAAAAACAAATTTTTTATAAAAAATTTGTTTTCAAAAAAAAAATATTTACCTTTGCAGTTCAAATTAAAAAAACGAGGTACGAGATACCTCAAAAACAAAGAAAAAATTGTAAATGCCTACCATACAACAATTAATCCGTAAAGGGAGAAAAGCATTAGTAAGTAAATCAAAATCTCCTGCACTTAATAGTTGCCCACAAAAACGTGGCACTTGTACGCGTGTGTATACAACCACACCAAAAAAACCAAACTCCGCGATGCGTAAAGTAGCTCGTGTGCGTTTGAGTACCCAAAAAGAAGTAAATGCTTACATTCCTGGGGAAGGACATAATCTACAAGAACACTCAATCGTACTCGTACGTGGTGGTAGGGTAAAAGATCTTCCAGGTGTGCGTTATCACATTGTGCGTGGTGCATTAGATACATCAGGCGTAAGTGGTCGCAATCAAGGTCGCTCTAAATATGGCACAAAACGTCCAAAACCAGGACAAGTAGTAGCTACAGGTAAAGGCGGAAAACCAGCACCAAAAGGCAAAAAATAATAATTTTTAACCATCATTTTTGAAGTAAAATCCCAAAAAATTGTGGTTAAATACTCTCCTCAATAATATTCATACTCAAAATACATAAATTTTTTTATATAAAAATTTAGAATTTTAAAAAGCTCTTATGAGAAAGAAAAAACCTGAAAAACGCTACCTACTACCTGACCCAAAATTTGGTAATGTTAAAGTTACTAAATTTGTGAATAACCTTATGGAGTGTGGCAAAAAAAGTATAGCTTATGGTATTTTTTATAATGCTCTTGCTATCGTTGAGAAAAAAACTACCCAAAATGGCTTAGAGTCTTGGGAAAAAGCCCTTGAAAATATCATGCCTAATGTGGAAGTAAAAAGTCGCAGAGTAGGTGGTG
>JAAFIN010000186.1 GCA_013297825.1 Cytophagales bacterium | reverse complement strand
GTATTATCTTGTCTTGTAATATTTACAAAAGAAGTAGAAGATGCACACGCATTAGCCACAACCCACGTAAAGGTATTTACACCCATATTAAGACCTGTTACGGTAATGGTTGGGGTGGTCAATGTTCCTGCGGTTAAGGTTGTACCTGGTGCAAGTGTCCAAGTCCCTGTTCCAATAGCTGGCGTATTTGCATTTAAAGTAATGGTATTTAAACAAGTTGTTTGGTTATTTCCTGCATTGGAAACTGTAACTGCTCCTTGTCTTGTCAAAATTACTTCATCAAAATTAGGCGTTGCACAAGCACCATTTAAAATTGTGTATCTAAATACATAATTTCCTTCTAAGGTCAAACCTGAAACGTTTGTATTTGGTGCGTTAGGATTTGCGATAGAAGCGGTTGCTCCTGCTGGTACGCTGATAATTGTCCAATTTCCTGTTCCTGCGGTTGGTGCGGTAGCAGTTAATGTGCTATTGTCTGCACAAACTACTTTGTCAGCACCTGCAAAAGCTGGGTCTGGTTGAGCAAATGATGTAATACTTACTTCTGAAATAGAAGCAGGGCAAGCACCATTTGAAACTGTCCAACGGAAACGATTTAGACCAACAGACAATCCTGAAACTGTACTTGTTGCGTTATTTGGCGTTGCAAAAACACCTGTTCCTTGTACTACTGTCCAAAGACCTGTTCCAACAGTTGGATTTGTACCATTTAAAGTAGCATTTGCACCACAAATTGATTGGGCTGTACCTGCATTTGAAACTGATGGTGGTGTTTGGCGTGTGATAATTACGCTTGCAGAGGAAGGCGTACAAGGTGCATTTGAGATTGTCCAAGTAAAGGTATAATTACCTGCTAAGGTTAATCCGCTTGCGGTTGAATTTGCAAGATTTGGATTACTAAATGTAACTGTTCCTGTAAATCCTGCTGGTGGTGTTACCGTCCAAAGTCCTGTACCTGTTGCTGGAACATTGCCTGCTAATGTAACATCATCAAGGCAAATGCTTTGATTTGCTCCTGCGAGTGCTACGGTTGGTTGTGCAACACGTGCAATGCTTACCTGTGAAACACTTGGCGGACAATTAGCCCCATTGCTTACAGTAAGTTGAACAACTGTTGTACCAACACCTATATTTGTAAGTTGGGTACTTACATTTGTAGGATTGGTTAAAGCACCTGAACCACTTAATACAACCCATTGAACGGTGTTTCCTGGATTAATAGCACCAGACGTTAAAGTTGTATTATCTGCACAAATTACTTGATTTACACCTGCATTGCTTACCGCAGGAGGGGTATCTCTGTTAATAAGTACATTGCTTTGTGAAGGCGTACAAGCACCATTGGTAATTGTCCAACGTAAAATATAAGCTCCTGAAATGGTAAATCCATTTGCGATTGTATTGCTTTGTGTAGCATCTACAAAAGTAATATTTGCCCCAGCAGGTTGTGAAATAATTGTCCAAAGACCAGCCCCAACACTTGGCGTATTACCTGCCAAAGTTGTATTATTTGCACATATATTTTGTGTTGTACCTGCATTTGAAATGGTTGTGTTATCTATTCTTGTGATATTAGCAAAAGAAGTAGAAGTTGCACAAGCATTAGAAACTGTCCAAGTGAATGTATTTACACCCAAATTAAGACCTGTTACGGTAATGGTTGGGGTAGTTAATGTTCCTGCGGTTAAGGTTGTACCTGGTGCTAATGTCCAAGTTCCTGTTCCAGAGGCTGGCGTATTTGCGTTTAAAGTAATTGAATTTCCGCAAAGTGTTTGATTATTACCTGCATTAGAAACTGTTACATTGCCTACTCTTGTGATTGTAACTTCATCAAAATTAGCAGTCGTACAAGCACCATTTGTGATAGTGTATCTAAATGTGTAATTTCCTGTAATTGTCAATCCACTTATTGCAGTGCTGTTAGAAGTTGGATTAGCAATCGCAACACTTGCTCCAGCAGGTTGTGCGATAATTGTCCAAATTCCTGTACCTGCGGTTGGTGCAGTAGCGGATAAAATGCTGTTATCAGCACAAGCATTTGCGTCTGTTCCAGCAAAAGCAGGAGCAGGTTGCACAAAAGAATTAACGGTTACATCACTTGCAGAAACTGGGCAAGTACCATTTGAAATTGTCCAACGGAATTTATTAGCTCCAGCAGTCAAATTAGAAACTGTTGAATTAAATAAAGTTGGGTTATCAACTGTTCCACCACCCAATACCACTGTCCAAAGACCTGAGCCTGTTGTTGGATTATTTCCTGCTAATGTTGCAGAATTTCCACAAACATTTTGAATAATACCAGCATTTGAAGTAGTTGGATTTGCATCTTTTGTAACAATTACCTGACTTGCAGAAGTTGGACACGCACCATTGCTAATTGTCCAAGTAAATGTATAATTTCCTGCAATCGTCAATCCATTCGCAACTGCATTATTTGTATTTGCATTTGGTGTAAATGTTACAGTTGCACCAACAGGGGCAGTTACTGTCCAATTTCCTGTACCAACAGCAGGAGCATTTGCGTTAAGATTAACTGTATTTGCACAAATTGTTTGGGCTGTGCCTGCATTTGAAATGCTTGGAGATGCTTCTCTTGTAATATTTACAGTACTTTCATTTGCCACACAAGGTGCATTTGAAACAGTCCATTTTAATTGATAAACGCCTGTTACAGTCATATTGCTAATAACTGCATTGACATTATTCAATGGTGAAATAGTTGCATTTGCTCCAACAGGTTGCGAAACAATAGACCAAACTCCTGAACCAACTGTAATAGGTGTAGCACTAAGATTTGCATTATTTGCACAAACAGATTGATTAGCACCTGCTATTGCTGGGCTTGGGTTGGCAACTCTTGTAATTACCACATCATTTTGTGTAGATGAGCAAGTTCCATTTGAAATTGTCCAACGCAATGTATAAGCGCCTGTTACACTTGCATTATTAAGTGTAGCATTTGCTTGGGTTGCATTTAATAAAGTCGCAACACCACCAGCAGGTTGTGAAACGATTGTCCAAAGACCTGTTCCAATGGTTGGGGTATTTCCATTTAAAGTAAATGAATCAGCACAAATGTTTTGGCTTGTGCCTGCATTTGCAACAGTTGTATTATTTACTCTTGTAATATCCACATTAGACACAGAAGTAGCACAACTATTGGTAACTGTCCAACTGAATACATTTGAACCTAATGCTAAACCATTTATGGTAATAGTTGGTGTTCCATTTGCACCGCCCAATGTTCCCAAAGTACCTGTTACTAAGGTAGTTCCAGGTGCCAAAGTCCAGAAGAAATTTGTACCAGCAGAAGGTGTATTTGCGGTAAGTGTGATACTTGTTGCACAAACTATTTGATTAGCACCAGCATACGCAAAAGTATTATTGGTTTCTCTTGTAATGGTTACATCACTAAATGTGGTTGGGCAAGTTCCATTTCCAACTGTCCAACGGAATACATTTGCACCAATACCTAAATTTGTAATGGCAGTAGTTGGATTGTTTGCATTTGCAATAACCCCAGCACCGCTTACAAGTGTCCAAGTACCAGTTCCAACTGTTGGAACATTTGCGTTCATTGTGGTTGCAGTTCCGCAGAAAGTTTGGTTTGCTCCTGCGTTTGCAGTTGAAGGCGTTGGTGCAACATTTATCGTTGTAGCACTTATAGAAGTTCCACAACTGTTAGAAATTCTCCATTCAAAAGTATTTATACCAGGTGCAAGACTTGAAACGGTTGTATTTGCATTTAAAGCATTTCCAAAAACACCAAAACCAGCAGTAACAAACCATTGACCTGTGCCTGATGTGGCAGTATTTGCGGTTAAATTAGCGGTTGTGGTATTACATATATTTTGTGTAGGTCCTGAAACTGCTACGGTTGGCGTAGATTCTCTTGTAATGGTTACATTTGAGGTGGTTGTTCCACAAGCATCTGTAACTGTCCAAGTAAATACATTTACACCAACAGCTAAATTAGTAACACCTGAATTAAATGCAGTTGGTGTTGTAATAGTTGCTGTTCCTGTTGTACTCCAAAGACCTGTTGAATTAGGAGCTGGATTATTTCCTGCTAATGTTGCGGTAGTTGCACAAACATTTTGAGGCGAACCTGCATTTGCGGTTACACCTGCAGAAATGCGTGTAATCGTCATTTGAGCAGTAGAAGCAGTACAAGGAGCATTTGAAATTCTCCATTCAAAAACATTTGCACCAAGACCTAAACCTGTAACTGCTGATGTTGCACTTAAATTATTCGTAATTGTACCAGCACCTGAAATCAAAAACCATTGTCCTGTTCCTGATGTTGGTGTATTTCCATTCAAATTTGAATTTGCAGTACAAACTGTAATATTAGGACCTGCGGTTGCAACGGTTGGCGTTTGGCTTACATTTACTGGAATTGTTGAGGCTAATGTTGTTTGACAACTTACGCCATTTGCCAAAGGTGATGTTGCCTGTACGCTGTAAGTTGCGGTTGTAGTTGGTGCAAAATTCGCAAAATTTTGAGAAACACCATTACCATTTAAAATAGGAACACCAGCAACAGGTGTAGCACCATTGAATAATTGGTAAGTATAACCATTTATTGTACTACTTAATGTGATAGCAACATTTGCACCTACGCATATATTAGCTGTACTTGCTGAAAGTGTGTGTGTTGGTGTTGCAAAAACTCTTAAAGTAGCATCACCTGACACATTGGTACAAGGTGAAGGAAGTGAAGCTGTAACTTCGCATCTAAACCTAAAACCATCATAGGCTAATAACGTATTAGAAATTACCAAATTAGGTGTTGTAACACCACTATAAGGCGCACCGTTTGCAAGATTTACAAAAGTAGTTCCATTAAATATTTGCCATTGATAATTCAAACCAGGTACATTGCTCACGCTAAACGTTACATTTTGGCTTGTGCAAGCAGTTTGTGGAATTGGATTAGTAATAGAAGGCAAAGGGAAATTTGTAATTTGAACATCATCATTTGAATTACCACAAGCAGACGAACCTGAAATTGTCCATCTGAATATATATGGTGTGGTAGATGCAATTACACCTGTTACAGTTGCATTTGGTGTGTTGGTTGGTGCGATAGTTGGGGTATTAGGACCACTTACAAGTGTCCATTGTCCTGTTGCACCTGCACCATTTCCTGAAACGATTGGGTCATTTCCTACCAAATTAAAACTTGTACCTGCACAAAGCACTTGGTCAGCACCAGCATCAGCAGGGCGTACATTTCTTAGTGTAAAATCTGCAAAAGAATCAGGACAAACACCATTAGAAATTGTCCAACGATATGTGTATAAACCAAATTGCAACGCTGTAATGGTTGAATTAGGACTATTAGGATTGGTAATCGTGCCACCTGCAGGGCTTCCTGGAAGTTTTGTCCAAGTTCCTACACCAACTGTTGGCGTATTTGCTGATAATGTATAAGTTGTTAAATTACATTGTTCATTATTAACAGGTGGGTTAATAACTGCAGTACTTGGTGATTGATTAACTGTAAGCAATGCACTTGTGGAAGTTCCTTTACAAGCGGTTGTATTTGCTTTTGTAATGACACATCTGTATTGATAATTGTTAATAATCGCAGGGATATTCGTCAATGTCAATGTGGAAATGCTATTTGTGGTAGCTGGTGTAACCGCAAAACCTGCGTAAATCACGCCACCAGGTCCTGTTGGACTTGTAATATCAGCCCAACCTGCCCCATCATTTACCTGCCATTGGAAAGTAATACCTGGTGCAACTGCAGAACTTGCAGCAGCATTGGCAGTAAATGAAGCATTTTGACCTGCGCAAACAGTTTGATTGAAAGGTCCTGCACCTCCCACAAAACTTGGCAATGGGTCAACCGTAATTCTATTCACATCTACCGCACCAGCAGTACAAAATGCAATATCTTGCACTACCATTTTTACGGTGTAAGTACCTGGATTTGTGAAACTATATGTTACAGGATTTCCATTTATAACTGCTAATGGGCTTCCTGTGGTATCTGCTGCAACAGGTAATCCTGTGTTACTATTAAATACACGCCATTGATACACTAAAGTTGCAGGTGAAACATTTGTTTGTGCTGACCCTGAAAAAGTCAATAACTCGCCTGGACAACGTGCAGGTGGTGTAATTGTTGTTGTTAGGTTACTAATACCTGGCGGAACAATCGTAATTTGTTTGGTAACAACAGCAGGACAACCATCAGGAGGAGGTGTACTTTGGTTAAATGCAGTCAAAACCGAAAGTCTTACCCAATAAGTACCTGCTGCACTAAATGTGAAAGCAACATTTTGGGTAGTATTTGTGTAAATAACTGTTGGGCTTGGTAAAGCTGGGTCAGTTGAGTAAATTGTCCACGCCCATCTGTTAATATTTCCTTGCAATGCAGGTGGTGTGAGTGGGTCTTGGGCGCTTTGGTCTGTGAAATTCACAACTACATTTTGGCAGATTTGTCCGCCTCCTGTCCAAGTGAAATTCGCAGTAGGGCGACCACTTGATAATACCCTGCCTGTTGTACTTGGATAACCAATTCTACAACCACTTGCATCATACAAAATCATTTGAGGTAAAAAATTACCTGGTTTGGTATATTGATATGTTGGATTTAGTGTTGTAGGGCTTATAGGTGTAATACCTGTTACAGTTCCATCACCATAATCCCATTGTATTTGTGTAGCAGCACCTGTGATATTGCTTGCTGTAAACGCTACATTTTCAGGATAACAAATGCGTTTTGGTATAAAATCAAAAGTACCACGAGGACCATTTACGGTAATAAAATTACTTATAGACCTTATAATCGTGCAACCTGTTGCATTATTAGTTGCAGTAAGTGTAACTGTATATTCATTTGGACGACTTGGTGACAAATATTCGTTTTGTGCATTTTGGGTATTAGCTTGATTACCATCTCCAAAATTCCAATTAAAAACCCAACCAGAAGTTGGTGTTGTATTTGGGCTAAAACTTGATGTAAAATTCACAATACTTGGCGGACAAGTCAAATTTAATCCTGTACTTGACCCATTTGCAAACATATTCAAAGTAGGATTTATTACTTGAATACTTACAGAAGCACTTTGCGTACAACCGTTTTGGTCTGTTACGACCAAAGTAGCATTGTAATTACCTGCTGTTGTATAAGAGTAAGCAGGATTAGCATTTGTGCTTGTGCCTGCAGGTGTATCACCAAAATCCCACGTATAAGTTGGTGTATTTGCATTGGTAGTAGATGTAAAATTAACAGGCGCACCAACACAAGCAATTAAACGATTTGCATTTACCGTCAAATTTGGTTTTTGGAATATTTGAACTGTTTGTGTAACTGTTTGAGGACAACCTCCTGCTTGAATGTTGTTATTATCTCTCACTACCAAAGTTACAGTATAAGTACCAACTCCTGAAAATGTATGTGCAGGATTTTGCAAATTGCTCACATTATTTGTACCTGATGCAGGGTCTCCAAAACTCCATTGCCAACTTGTAATATTATTTGTATTTGGAAAAATGGTTGCACCTCCTGTGAAATTTACCGTATTGCCAGTACAACCTAAATTGCTTGGTAAAGCTGTAATTGTAGGAATAGGTCCTTGTACTGTTACACTTACCAGATTGGTAGCACTTGTGTAAGTACAACCATTACTTAATACAATCGTAAGTCTTGGAGTGTAAGGTGTGTTACTTGGTAAATAAGTATTTGTTGTTGTTGGTGTGGTTGTGGTTTGGTCTATTGTACCATTTCCATCAAAATCCCAACGATATTGCACAATGCTTATACCACCAGCAGAAGAAACTGATGTACTTGAGAATTGAACAGGATTTACTGCACAAGTTAAATTTGTATTGGTTACAAATGATGAAATCGCTAATGTAGAAATTGTTACTACTGTGGAAGCACCATCATTACAACCATTGCCATTTAAAGTAAGTGTTACATTGTAAGTACCTGGATTTGTGTAAGTATGTGTAATAGCATTAAGTCCAACGCCTGGATAAGTTCCTGTTTGGCTATTGCCATCTCCAAAATCCAATGTATAATTTGTAGTACCCAATGTAGCAGCAAGACTTGCAGTAATATTAAATGTTGCTTGGTTGCTTGCAGCACAAAGATTGGCAGCACCCACAATGCCTAAATTTGCAACAGGACTTCCAATACCTATTGCTTGCGTAAATGGAACTGCAATGGGACAACCATTATAATATGCGATTACGTTTACGCTTTGGCTTCCATTTGTTGTAAATACATAATTTCCTGATGAAAATGGTGGTAAAATACTTGTAATACTTCCTCCATCACTAAAATTATAAATTACACTGTCTGCTTGACTACCTACCCCAAATGTTGGCGTAAAACCAATACCTGGCTGACGACAACCACCTGCACCGCCTGCTGTAACAAGCCCTGTAATAGTGGGTGCCTCCCCTACTTCTACTTTTAGATTTGCAAATGTTTTTTTCTTGCAACCATTTATCGTTTCTATTTCAATAGATGCTTGAAAATCACCTGCTGTGGTATAAACGTGTGTATTGGTTGCTGGAATTGTAAGTGGAATTGGCGGAGAATTGACCACCAAAACAGGCGAACCATCACCATAATCTATGGTGTATTTTACAATGGGTTCAATGGGTGAATTGGCGGTGAGATTGAATGTAGCAGTATATGGTTTGCAACCCTTATTAGGAGTTTGGGTTGTCATTGTTACCGTTGGAACTTGTATGGTCAAAGGGAACGTTTGTGTGTTGCTACAACCTGTGGAAGCGTCTGTAACAGTCAATCTTACATTATAAGTTCCTGGATTTACATACGTGTAAGTTCCTGTTCTTGTGGTTTGGGTAGGTCCTGGACTTGGAAATGCTGCAGGGTCACCAAAATTCCACGAATAACTTAAATTTGGATTAGCAGGAATATTTGGATTAAATGTCATTGCCAAAGGCACTTGACAAAAACCATTCACAGGGCTACTCGTAAATGTTGCATCAGGTAATGATTGAATGGTGTAGTTCCTGTTTATTGTTCTCACACAACCATTTGGATAGGTTATTGTAAGCGTAACATTTTTTGAGCCTGGCGTACTAAATGACGCAGTAGGATTTTGTAAAGTAGAAGTTGCTGGTGTTCCTCCTGAAAATGTCCAAAACCAACTTGATGAACCTGCGGTAGATGTATTGGTAAAACTTGCTGGTTGCCCCACACAAGTAGAACCTGCATTTGATGTAAATTGTGGGATTGGGTCAGTAATAACTACAGCCAAATTATTTCTGTAAATATTCACGCAACCTGTTGCAGATGTTGCAGTAAGTTGTACTGGATATGTACCCAATGCTGTGTAAGTAAATGACGGATTTGTAGCAGTGCTTGTACCCAACACTGTTGTACCATTTGTATCAAAAAATGTCCATAAATACGCAGTAATATTACCTGCAGGCGGAGGGCTTACAGGTATTGTGGAGGTATTGTTAAATGTTGCGGTGTAAGGTAAATTACAAGGTGCTGGTATAGGATTAAGTGTAAAATTCGCTACAGGTGTGTGTCTTACTTTGATGTAAGCAGTTCTCACAGTGCTACTATTACAAGTTTCTAATCCGCCTGCAAATGTTCTTACAGTTAATGTTACTTGGTAATCACCAGGAACATTGTAGGTATATGTAGGATTTTGGGCAGAACTTGTGTTGCCATCTCCAAAATTCCATAACCAACTTTGAATTGCTCCCTGTAAAGGTGGTGTAGTTACAGTTTGGTCTAAAAAATTAACCTGAAAAGGCACACAACCATCTGTTTGATTGGCTGTAAAATTAGGCGTTGCCCTATCATAAATAATTACCTGTTTGGTAACTTGTGAAATGATAGGTCCTGTTACTGACCCATTACGCAAAATCAACGTAACATTATACACGCCAGGCGTAGTATATGCTCTGTCTGATTGCAACACATTGGCATCATCAATAGGACGTAAAGGTCCCAATGTGGTACTATTGCCATAGTTCCATTCATAATACACAGTATTTGGATTGGGCGTAGGTGTGGAAGTATCCACAAAACGATATGTACCCAAACGACAACCTCCCGTTATCAAAGAAAACGAAAAGTCTGCTGTTTGTGCAAATACCGAATTTACCGTACTTATCAATCCAATAAAGGTAAGATAAAAAAGATAAATTTTCTTCATATTAAAAATAAAGTAATAAAATATATGTTTGTTGTTTTACTTTCTGTGTTTATTTTTTGTAAAAAAAAATAAAAAAAACCTTTCATTTTATTAGAAAAGCACTTTTCATAAAAAAAATGATATAAA
>JAAFIN010000185.1 GCA_013297825.1 Cytophagales bacterium | reverse complement strand
AAAAAAATTATTATTAGTAGATAATTTTTGAAAAATATTCGTTATTTGGGTATTATTTTAAAAATATTCATTATTTTAAATATTCAATTATCAAATGAAAAAATCCACTCACTTATTTTTTGTTGCAACAATTGTTGTTGTAATTGGTACTATTTTTTTGTTAAGTAGTTTTTTTAATTATAAAAAAAATGAAAAACCCACAAATTCAAAAGAAAATTCTGAATTTGTTACAAAAAACACTACACAACAAGCAGATGCATTTTTGAAAGAACACAATCGTATTCGTGGTGAAAGAGGATTGCCACCGCTCAAATGGTCAAAAACCTTAGAAGATTATGCACGTTCTTGGGCAAAACAACTTTCAAAAAGTTGTAATCTTCAACACCGCCAAAACAATAAATATGGCGAAAATCTTGCAATGGCGGGCGGTATGGGCAAAAATCCTGAAACATTTGTAAAAATGTGGGAAAGAGAAAAAGCTGCTTTTGATGAATATTTTGGAAATGGAGGCAAATGTTGTGGTGGTGATTTTGGTTCTTATGGACATTATAGCCAACTTGTTTGGCGAAAAACCACCGAAGTAGGTTGTGCTATGGTGCAATGTGCTGATGGCACATATCTTGTGGTTTGCAACTATAATCCTCCTGGCAATATGCAAGGAACCAAACCATATTAAAATTTAAGGTTTAAAAAAATATTTTTATTTTAATTTTTTTCATTTAGTTTTGAATGTAATTTTTTAAATATTTTTCAAAAAAAACATATCATAATTTTATGAAAACATGGTTAGCTGACACTTATCACAGCTTTGTGCAATTTACTATTCCGCACATGATGATTGCGAATGTAAAAGGGTTTTTTCAAGAATTTTCAGGAAAAATGATTGTAAATAGTCCTACTGATTTTTCTGATGCACAAATAGAAGGCGAAATTGCGGTAAAAAGTATTTATACAACTATTCCTGCACGCGATGAACATCTTATTTCAGAAGATTTTTTTGATGCAGAGCGTTATCCAAAAATTACCTTTAAAACCCTTTCAATGCTCAAAATAACCGAAAAACTCTATATCGCAAAAGGCGAAATTACCATAAAAGCCATCACAAAGCCTATCAACCTTGAAATGAATTATATGGGCAAACAAGCTGATATGGAAGGAAAACCTCGTATGGGTTTTGAGCTTTCAGGCAAAATAAAAAGAACTGATTTTGGGCTTGTTTGGAATAAATTATTGGAAAATGGTGCTTTTTTGATTGGAAATGATTTATCTTTTGTGGTAAATACTGAACTTGTGCTTGGAGAATAGAGGGGAAAGTAATAAGGGGAAAGGTGTCAGTAGAAAGGTGTAAGAAAATACATTTTTTAGGGGAAAATAAAAGGTAAATAAATATTGTTTATTTTGGCATAAAGTTAATCTTGTAAGATAAAAATGGTTTTTTCTTAAAAAAAGAGAAAACCATTTTTGTTTAAATATCATATACTGGGAACTGCTGAAAAGTATTAAAAAGCATTTTTGAATGATTTTAAGCGTTTTTTTCTTTGTAAATATTATTAAAAAAAATAAATTTTACACTTAAAAAAGGTCTGTACCGTAGCTTGCGGAGGTCTGACCTTTTTTTATCCGCTAAAAATTGCTTTTTTGTAGCTTGAAAATCTCAAAAAATATCGTCAGACCTCCGTAAACTACGGTGCAGACAATATTTTTTGAGATTTTCGTAGTTCCTAGCATATAGATTTCACAAAAAATAGTTTTTTTTGCTTATTTTTGGGTATATTTTTAAATTTTAACACTAAAATTTTAATAACACCAATGTATTTTTTTAATTCCTTTTTTTCTAATTCTTCTTTTTTTAGATTTTTCTTTTATTCTTCTGTTGTATTTTTTTCTTTGATAATTCTTTTCATTTTTCCAAAAAATGCGTTTTCACAAGATTTAGAAACCGAAAAACAAAGGTCGCACCTTCAATATTCGCCTTTTCATACGCTTTATTTTCATTATAAAAACCTCCAAACTGACACATATTCGCCTATTTTAGCAAGTAAAACGCTTTATCCTACCGCAGAAACTACCGCCCAAACTCGCCAAGAATTAGCCATAAAACTCTCCCAAATTTTTGATGGAAATGGACTTTATTTAGATTTTGATAAAATTCCCAAAGAAATCAATTATTTAGATACCATTACTTTTCCAAAAGAAAAAAAACACATTTACATTCCATTTAAAAAATTTCCTGAAATTTATTTAGAAAAATACGCAAATCAATGGTTTTTTTCGCCTGTAACGGTGCGTAATATTCCCAAATTATACGACCAAACTTTTCCTTTTGATGTCCAAGATGTTACACGTTTTTTGGTTGGAAAAAAAAATAACCAAAAAATTCACCAAACATTCTTTTGGGGTTTGAGTTTTACGCATTGGGTTGGATTGGGTGCAATGTTGTTGTTTGCGTATTTGGCGTATCGTTTTTTGTTGTTGATTTTGCCTTTTCTAATCAAATTTTTTATTTTAAAAGAAAATCACGACCCTGAAAGTGTGATTTTTGGGGCAGATTTCAACCGCAAACGTTCAAAACGTTTGGCACGACCTTTAAGTTGGTATTTGATTTTTTTGTTGTTGTATGAGGCAATTCCTTTGTGGCAATTTCCTGCCAAATTAAGTTTTTATTTGCTGACTTCTGTAAGGCTTGCCTTACCTGTATTTGCGGTGGTAATGGGTTATGGATTGATACAAATTTTGGCAATTTATTTACAAGAAAATGCAAAAAAACAAACTGACACGTGGTATGAGCAACTTATTCCTTTTATTAGGGCAACTTTGCAGGTAATTGTGATTGTTTTTGGCTTTTTTTATTTGTTAGATGCCCTTAATTTTAATGTTACAGGTTTAATTGCTGGTTTGTCTATTGGTGGTTTGGCGGTTGCCCTTGCTGCACAAGATACGATTAAAAATTTATTTGGTTCTTTGACGATTTTTATTGATAGACCTTTCAAAGTAGGTGATTGGATTATTACAGACCACATTGACGGAGATGTGGAAGAAATAGGCATACGTTCTACACGTATTCGTACATTTGCTAATTCGCTTTTGTATGTGCCAAATGGCAAACTTTCTGATATGATAATTGATAATTTGGGTATGCGACAATATAGGCGTTATCGCACTTTGTTGAATGTGCGTTATGATACGCCTCCTGCGAATTTGAAGGCATTTATTTATGGATTGCGTGAAATGGTGGCACATCACCCCAAAACAAGAAAAGATTTTTATGGCATACATTTTTTTGAGTATGGCAAAAGTTCTTTGGATATTTTGTTTTATATATTTTTTACTGTGCCAACTTTTGAGGAAGAATGGGCAATGAAAGAAGAAATCAATTTTTTGATTTTGGAGCTTGCTGAAGAATTAGATGTAAAATTTGCATTTGGTACGCAAACCCTTCACATTGAAAGTATGCCTAATAATTCACAAAATAAAAACACCTCAAAAAATAATGAGGTGATTCCTGATGAAAATCTAAAAGGGAAAATTGAGGAATTTTTGAAAAGGAATAATTTGGGGTAAAAGCGACTAACCCAAAGAGGATTTTTAATAAAATAAAAGGAAAATTAAGAATCAAGAAAAACACAAAGGTTTTGCATAAAATTTAATAAAACATTTGTGGGAATATTTCCAACGTGAGGTGCTTTTTCAGCACTGAATATATCATCAGGACATTGTCCTAAATCTAAAAAACCATAATATTTAGAAACCTCAGGCTCAATTATAAAATACTCATCAAATATTATATAATCCCCAAGAACTATTATTGTTTGCAATATTTCGCTCTCTTTTTTACCTAATAATACATCTTCTATAATTTTCATTTGTTTATTTAAAGCTAATTTTAAATAAAAATTGTTCCTTTCATATATAGATGGATTTTTCAAAGAAAATGTTGTTAATAAATCAGACATTTCTGCTCCAAAAGGTTTGTTTTGAGATACACTTATTTCAAAATCCTCATTAAAGGCAACAAGATACTCTTTGTTATTGTATTGATTTTTTAAGTATAACTGCCCATATTTTAAATTTGGAATAAAACCAAAATCTTTATGTGTGTAAGACTTAGAAAAATAATACGCAAAACCTTTGTTTTCTACATCAAATAGCGTGTTTTCAACCTCATCATAAAAATTTTTTACTTCATTAGGTATTTTTTTGAAATTCCATTCTGGGTGATTTCCAAGTATATAATACCAAAATTTTTCATCAAATTCGTTATAAATACTACCTTCTATTGGCACACTAACATTTTTTTTATCATATCCACATACACTCAATGTTTCATCTATTTTTAAAACTTGATTTTCAAATTTTATAATACTTTCTTTTGAATTAAAGGTTAAATGTAAATAGTATGTGTGTTGGATACATATATATGCACACAAACAATAAGTATTTTCAGAAAAAATAATATTTTGAGTAAAAAAAACCATAATATTTTTAAATGTTTTGTTCGTTATTGGGTATTCCCAAACACAAAAATCTGCACCGTTATTATGTGTTTAGAAAAATACAAGCACACTAAAATATGCTTACACAAAAAAAGCACAAAAGTATTTTTTATCACCAACAACCGAAAAAATTGTATTTTACTTTCCCCTTACTACTTTCCCCTTTTTAGTTTCATCTTTCTCCTTACCACTTTCCATAAAAATATTCTGTTTTTTCTCCAAAAAACGCCCTAAAAACAACGCCAACACCGTAAAACAAATTGCAATTACGCCCACATAATTATACCCTGAAAGCGAGCCATCAATATTTTTGGTTACTATCAAACCAGCCACCAAAGACGCACCGCCCATTGCAAGCTGTTGGATAGACGCACTCACACTCAAATAACTTCCACGTTGGGCAGGAGAAACCAAATTACTTACAATGGCATTTGCTGGAATATGTCTTGCACTTGCAAAAATAAAAAATAAGCCTGTAAATGGCAAAGCGTAATAAAAAGGCATTTTGGGGAAATTTGCAATGAGCAAAACAGTCAAAGAAGAACCAATCAATGCGTAATATAATACAATAAATTTCCCATATTTATCTGCAAATTTTCCTACATAAGGCGAGGTAATAAATGTTAAAATTCCACCAATTACATAAATATATGTAAGTTGGTCTTCTGTAAAACCAACATTTGCTACCATATAAGGTGAAAAAAATGGCACCATCAGAAAATGCCCCAAAATAGTTGCCAACATAAACAAAATACCCAAATATTGTATAGGTTCTTGGATAATTTGGGTAATAATAATAAAAGGTGAAGGTTTTTCGCCATTATTTTCTGTGCTTTTTGGTAATAAATGACCTTGCATTTTTGGCACAATCATCATTGCAAAAGGTAATCCAATAGAACTTAATATCACAATAAAACCAAAAGCAACTTGCCAATTCCAAATATTGGCAAATAACAAGCCCAAAGGTACGCCCAACACCGAAGCCATAGAAAAACCCATACTCAAAATTCCCATTGCTTCTCCCCTCCTTTCGTAAGGCACTAAGTCAGCCACAATGCTATTCACTTGTGTCGTAATAAGTCCTCCAAATCCACCAGCCAACAACCTAAAACCTACCAAAGCCCAATAACTCCACGCCAAAGCACAGCCCAATGTTCCCAAAATAAAACCAACATAACCTATCAAAAGCACCGTTTTGCGGTCTAATTTATCCACCACAAAAGCAGACAAAAAACCCACTACGCCTGCACTTATTGTATATGCACCCAACGCATAACTGAATTGTTGGGGGGTAATCTCAAAAACACGCATCAATTGAGGCGACAAAGGCATCAAAATCATAAAATCTATAATGTGTGTGAAATTGAGAAATGACAAAATCCCCACAATCATTTTTTCTTTTTGCATAAAAACAAAATCAAATAAAGAGAAACTAACCAAAAAGTCCAAAAATAATGAATTTTAATTAAATTTCTTTAATTATTTGATTTTTAACAGGTTTTTAAAGGAAATTTTATTGCTTTTTTGATGATTTTTATTGAAATATATAAAAAGGCTTTTGTCATTCAGAAGGAATCTATCTGTTTTATTACATAGAACAGCTAAACAGTCAGATTCTTTCAGAATTCAAAATAAATACTGGGAACTGCAGAAAAGTATTTAAAAAGTTTTTTTTAACGATTTTAAGAAATTTTTTCTTTTAAAAAAATGCATGAAAAATAAATTTTATACCAAAAAAAGATATGTATTATAGCTTGCGGAGATATGACCTTTTTTTATCTACTAAAATTTGTGATTAAAAATCTCAAAAAAATATCGTCAGACCTTCGTAAACTACGGTACAGACGATATTTTTTGGTATTTACTAATTTGTAACTAAATTCTTCCTTTGAATTAAAATATAGATTGGTATAAAAAATGTTTCCAAACTCATTAAAGTTAAAAAACATTTATTACTATTTTTTTACCAATATTTTTAATGTTTTGGTAGTGAAATCCCCTGTAATTTGTAATATATACACACTATTTGCAAAATGTTGTATATCTATTTGTGCAGAATTTCCTTTTGTACTACCCTCTGCTAAAATACTTCCTTGCATACTAACTATTCTATATGAAAAACCTTGTTGTGGTATTTTAATATAAATATTGTCAGTGGTAGGATTTGGATAAACAATAATATCTTTTTGTGGTGCCTCTATAAAAACCACATTAGAATAAGAAAAACTACCATTTAAGTCTATTTGCTTTAAACGATAATATGCACCATTTGGGTTTATAAATGGAAACTCATAATTTTTGATAGTGGTGCTATAACCTGCCCCATCAACAAAACCTATTTTATTAAAAACATTATTATTTTCACTCATTTCCACATCAAAACCTTTGTTATTAAATTCTGTTACTGTTTTCCAATACAATAAAATATTATTTTCATCTGTTCTCGTGCCTTCAAGTGCTAACATATCTGTTGGCAATGGAGATTCATTTTTTGTTCCTATTTGGAATTGACTAAAACTTGTTTGTGTAGCAAAACCTGTGAATTGGATTATTTTATTTGTGTTATTGGCGTTTGTAGCACTTGCAAAAAACGAAGGAAAATCAGTGGTTGCGTTATCAGGGCGTTTGTATAGTTTTAAATTATTTGGATTGGTTTCGTCAATAACAGAAATGGTATTAGTATTTGGTATAATAAAATTTATATTATTATAAGCAACATTTCCCATTCCAAATTGTCGAATTATCCAATAACAAGACGCAGTATTTGTACCTAAATTTGATGAATTAATGTCGTTATAAGGATTACCACGTAATTGGTAAGCTACAAATTCATCATTGGGTGCATTAATAAAATTTACAGCAACATTAGCATTAGTAAATGTATTTAATCCATTATTGACATTCATTCTTTGAGATGTACCACCTGACACAGGTACTTCTGAAGCTGAACGTCTAACACCACCGAAAAATGAAGCATTTTTTCCATTAATGCCATCTATGGCTTCGCCTGTATTTTCATTAAATTGATAATAACTTACAAGCCCTATTTCTGTGCTTGCAAGCGTGAGGTGCATATTCTCACGAATTTGATTTTGTGAACGAACCACATTCCAAATACGCACTTCTTCCAAACTACCATTCAAATAATTAGCGTTGGAAACGTCAGAACCCATAAATAGAGGCGAATTCGTAGTATTTAAAATAATATTACGTGTGGGTTGAATTATTCCATTAATATATGGGATTATAGTTGTACCATCATAAGTGATAGCCAAATGATACCAAGTGTCTGCTATTATGTTTGTATTTATATCATAATCATTAGCTCCAAAAGCATAAAACCTTAGCGTACCATTGTTAAGATATAAGCCAAAAGCATTGTTAGAAGATGTTACACTACCCCAAGAAGCAATAAATTGTGTTCCTGAGATGTTATTAACCTTGAACCAAGTTTCTAAAGTTCTGTTAGTATTTCCTGAAATATCTATATTGTTTAAAGTACGCAAATTTTGACCATTACCATTAAAGTTTGTCATAATACCTCTCACATCAGAAACTTGAGGACATGCCAAAGCATCATCTGTGATTACCCAATTTTTATTATTAATTAGCGCAGCACGAGCAGATGCCCCCATACAATATTTCAAACCTGATGCTCCTAAAAAAACACCTTGTTGCACATTTTGAGAAGCCCAACCAATGAGAATATTATCATAATTTAGTTTGTTTATGCCTGAGTTACTCAACATTTGATATGCACCATCATAACTTGGCTCCAGCTTTGTAATGTCCCAGCTACCTATATTTTGATTAAACATAAAAGCATCAGTAAACATAAACATCATATTTGTAACTTTACTTGTATCCCAACCCTCTATATTTTGATTAAATACAAAAGCATCAGCAAACATAAAACTCATATTTGTAACTTTACTTGTATTCCAGTTTCCTATGTTTTGGTTAAAAGAATGAGCACTGTAAAACATAGACCTCATATTTGTAACTTTACTTGTATTCCAGTTTCCTATATTTTGATTAAAATTTTCTGCACTTAAAAACATGGATGTCATATCTGTAACCGCACTTGTGTTCCAATTTCCTATATCTCCATTAAAATTTGTTGCATTTGCAAACATAGCTATCATACTGGTAACCGCACCTGTATTCCAATTACCAATATTTTGATTGAAATTCTTTGCATTCACAAACATAACCGCCATATCATTAACCAGGCTTGTATTCCATCCTCCTATATTTTGATTAAAAGCCTTTGCAGCATAAAACATTGCATTCATCTTTGTAACCGCACTTGTATTCCAATTACCAATATTTTGATTAAACGCTTCAGCCCCATCAAACATATAACTCATATCTGTAATTGTACTTGTGTTCCAATTTCCTATATTCCCATTAAAATTAAGACAATTTTGGAACATTGTGCTTAAATCAGTTACATTGTTAAGGTTTGGGACATCTGTTGCATTAGAATTTATATTTTTACAACTTTCAAAAGCCATAGCCATAGAAATCCACTTCATACTCCCCCATTGTTTTATATTGATAATTTTATTTCTATTAATATCAGCATTGGTAGCAAAATAAATCCTTGGAAAAGCTCCTGATATGCTTATCTCATAAGTATTACCATTGGTTAGCCCTGTAATGGTATAATCACCAGTTCGTCCTGTAACAGTCGTATATCCTGATACTGTAGGTAACACTTGGCGATAACTTATATCATAATTGTATAATATTCCTCCAAATGGATATGTAGGTATGATAATAGTACCATCATTTGTAATCCACTCTGTGATAAAAGGTTGTGGTGGAACAACTGTATAAGAATAATATAATCCTAAATTGTGATTAAGGTTAAGTGTTGCCATATCATAACCATTTTGTAGTATATTTGCTGTTCCTACAATGGTAGCAAGTTGTGCAGAAGTGCGTGAGGAAGAAAAAATATAGTATTTTACATTGGTACTGAGTGGTTGAGCTGGAATGGTTGCTCTGCCTGTTACACCTGTAAAAGAGAGTTGCACAATGGCAGAAGTTGCAAAATTATTGGTGGTGTATCTCACAAACATATTTTCACCACTTGCAGGAGCAAGATTAGTAGTAACAGTTACTTTTACTGGGTCAGTTGCAGTAACTTGTGCCATTGCAGGGCTTTGGATAACATTGATAATATTTACAGGGTTATAAGAAGTTGCCCAAATTGCAGAAAGATTGTTTGCAGTTGGGTTTTCTTGAATGTTAACGGTATAATAAGTGTTATTTGCCAAAGCAGATAAATTACCATCTACACCTCCACCACTTGTGTTGTGTCGTGCAGTATTGGCTATACTTCCCACAACTGAAACCGTATTAAGTGTATAAGGTGTTATTGTAGCATCACTTGTATTATAAGGTCGCCAACAAGTGCTATAATCTGGTGTGCCTGTTGTACCTGCGTGAAAAGCGTAGGTTTGGGGTGCAGGTGCAGGTGTGGCGGTTGTCTGAAAACGCACTTGACGGAATGCTCCCAAGTCATTAAGTGTTAATCTGCTATTGCTCAAAGCTGGATTAGTGCTACTTGTGAGATTGGTGTGAAATACAGCAGGTTGTGCAAAAATATAGCTTATTGTTATCACAAACGCTATAATATTACAATATAGTTTTTTGAAAGTTGTAGAGAAATTCATAAGTGAGAAAGTTTTTTATTTGTTTGATGAAATGTAAAAAATTGGTACTAAGTGAATTTACTTGAAAAGTGTTAATATTGTGAAAAAAAGAAAAAATATGGAAATAGCAACATTTGTTTCAGAATTTTTAGGTTTGGGGAATTTATTTTCCATTCGTGAAATAAAAC
>JAAFIN010000184.1 GCA_013297825.1 Cytophagales bacterium | reverse complement strand
CAACACCCTTGTCTTCTTTGGTGAAACCTGAAACTTTCACACTTTGACTATCGTTTCTGTAAAATTTCTGTTGCAGTTTTTTTTTGAAATTTTATTTTTTTTTTATTACTATACATTTTTTTAAAAATATTGCTCAAAATACAATAAAGGTGCTTTTTTTCATATTTATTTTCTCAAAAACTTTATTGAAGTCATCATTTTAAATTTAAAAAATCAAATGAATAAGCAATTATCTCTTTGATAATTTGGTAATTTTTCAAAATATTTTGGTCAGACCTCCGCACGCTACGGTACAGACCAAAATTTTTGAAAAATGTTGCGAAATATTCATTTTAAAGCACTTTTTTAATTACTCCAATTTTTGCATAGTAATAAAATTTTTTTTTACAAGTTTAAAAAATCAGAGACTAATCTTGTGTCATTCTGAAAGAATCTGGCTGTTTTTCTGCTAGAAACAGCCAAACAACCAAATTCTTTCAGAATGACACCCAAATTATCCTATAAATTAAAAAACAAATAAAAATCAATATTTTTGCAACAAAACTTTTATAGAAATCAATTATTTAAAATTACTGTTATAAAATAATTTCTAATTTTCTTTTACATCTTAAAAAAAACTTCACTAAAAATTCACATTCAAAAATTCATTATTAGAAATTAAAAATTTAACTTTGCAAAAAAAACAAAATGATTTTTGAAAAGCCTTAAAATCTTTATAAAAAAACAAAAATCAATAAAAAATTTATTATAAAAATTGATTATTTTTTCATGAAAAAAATATTTTACATATTAGCTACAAGCGTAGCAATTTTTTTAGGAAGTTGTAAAGAGGACGAAGCAAAACCCTCCAAAAGCGAAGCATCAATCCATCTTACACTTGGCAATCCTTCCAATGCACGCATAGACGAAAATACTCCTGAAAATTATTTAATGTCAATTTCACAATATGCACTTTCTTACAATAGCACCAAAGGACACGCTAATTGGGTAAGTTGGATAGTAGATAATAGTTGGCTTGGTAGTGTGGATAGAACAGATAATTTTCGCCCTAATGACGAAATTCCTATCCAATGGTATCGTGTAAATCATTATGATTATTTTAGTCCGCCAAATGGAACAACACCCACAGGATTTGATAGAGGACATATGTGTCCTTCTGCTGACCGTACCAAAATACGTGATGATAATTCTGCTACTTTTTTAATGACAAATATGATTCCACAAGCTCCTCGCAACAATCAACAAACTTGGGCATCTTTGGAAGATTACACACGTAGCCTGGTGGGTGCAAATAGCAATATGGGTGCTTATGTTATATCAGGTACATACGGAACAGGGGGAGATTGTCCAGCAGGAAAATTTGAAAGCCTCCAACGTGGCAAAATAAATGTGCCTGAACGTACTTGGAAAATTATTGTTTTGATGCCTTTGGTTAATACAGGTAGTGTTTTTGCACCACTTGGGACTATTGGTGATGATGCTACACGTGTAAATAACAATACAAGAGTTATTGCGGTTGATATGCCTAATAGCCAAACCATTAACACTAATTGGAGAACTTACAGGGTTTCTGTTGATTTTTTAGAACAAAAAACAGGTTTGGATTTTTTGAGCAGAGTTCCGCAATCCATTCAAGATGTGATAGAGGCTCGTGTGGATAATTTGTAGTTTTTTTTTTAGGTGTAAGGGAAAAGTACAAAACAGCCAAAAATACAAAAAACAGCTTTTTCTTTAATATTGGAAGATAAAAAGCACAAACTTCAATATTTTTGAAGTTTGTGCTTTTTGTTTTTAAGTAATACAAGCATAAAATATTATGTTAAAAAATACTTTAAATTTATGTTAATACAAAATATTTTTTTAGTTTTGCAACAATTTATGTTTTATAAAAGTATTCCTTTCAAAAATCAAAATTCTAAATCTTTTCTGTTTTTTTATGAAAAATCTCACATATTTAATTTTCCTCTGTTTTATTTCCTTAATTTTTCCTCAAAAATCATTTTCTCAAACACCTAATAATCTAAATGGGTGGTTTCCTGATGGTGAAGTTAGAACTATGTCAAGTGATGAAAATTACATTTATCTTGGAGGTGATTTTCAAAGTTTTACAAAAAAAGGTGTAAAAGGTTCTAATGCAAAATTAGGATTTTTTGGAGGAGATAATCACAATGCTTTGAATGAAAATTTTTCTCAATTTATCACAGGAGATATTTATGTTGCCATTTCTGATAATAGAGGAGGCTGGTATATTGGAGGAGATTTTGAACTTACAAATAATCCAAAATTTGTTGCTCTTATTCACATCAACGCTGATAAAACGATTGATTATAATTGGAATACGGGTCTAAAAGGTGATGATTATGTGGGTTCTCTTTTGTTGGTGGGAGATGTTTTATATGTTGCTGGTGATTTTGAAAAAATAGGAGGGCAAAATCGTGCAAATTTTGCAAAAATTTCAACAAATACAGGATTAGCTTTTGATGATTGGTTAATCCGTAGTCCATACAGCAATGAGTACGAATATACCAGTGGAAAATTTTTTATTTTGAGGGATTATGTATACATATATGGCTCTGATAATATACGTAGATTTTCCATTATTAATGGAAATATAGATTCATCTTGGTTTGTTTCTTGTGGAAACTATGGAGATATTAATAAAATTATAAGTGTGGGAACTGATTTATATGTGGGAGGATATTTTAATACAATCAATGGAAAACCAAGAAAAAATATTGTAAAATTATCAACTACAAGTTTTGGAAATGAAATTGTGCGTGATGATTGGAATGTGAAGATTAATAATGAAGTTCGTGATTTGTGTGTTTCTGATGGGTATTTGTATGTGGGAGGATATTTTTCTGAAATTGACAACCAACAAAAAACACTTATTGCAAGAATAGCCATTTCAACAGGCATTGTAGATAACAATTGGACAACAAATCTTAATGTTGTAACTGATAGTTATGGCACAAAAAGTTTTGTAGAAAAAATAATAGTTTTGAACCAAAATATTTATATCTCAGGAAAATTTAATGATGTTACTTCCCAAGTACGAAATTTTGTTAAAATACCTGCAATAGGTTTAGGAAATATTGATTTTAATTGGACACCAAATCCAGCTTTTTATATTTTAAATAATAGTAATTTTGGACAAGTTTTGAGTGTTTCAAACAATGAAATTTTCCTTGCGGGTGGTGGGCTTTTTTCTATTAATGGTGTTTTACGCAATAACATTGCTCGCATCAAAAAAAGCAATATGGAACTAGATTTGGAATGGAATCCTGTAAAAAATAAAGATGTGGTATTTAACAAACCATATATTTATACGATTTTAGTTAAAAATAATTTTTTATATGTTGGAGGCTCTTTTAATGAAATAAATCAACAGCCTCGTAATTGTATTGCAAGATTTACCACATCAGGAGAAGGTAGTTTAGACGCTTGGAATCCTAATTCTACAGATTGTTATAAGATTTTTAGTATGGTAGCTTCACAAACTGATATTTTTGTGGCTGGTGGTTTTAAAGACATTGGGGGACAAGAACGTAGCGGTATAGCAAAAATCCCGATTATGGGAGATGGAAGTGTTGACAGTCAATGGAATGCAAAATTACGAACATACGGAACAGAACATTGGAATAGATTATATCTCTCAGGAGATTATTTATATATTTTTGGGGATTTTTGGGGAGTTGATACACAAAATTGGCATACTATTATCCGTGTATCTGTTTCAGGTTCAGGTCAATTTGATAATTCTTGGAAACCTTCTTGTTCTTATGTGTGGTCTTGTATTGTTGATGAAAACTATACATATATAGGTGGAAAAACACTAAATCCCAAAACAAACAAAAACCAAAGTCTTGCAAGGTTTTCAAATACAACAGGACAATTAGACAAAGATTGGATTCCTTCTGTGTATGGTAGTATTTCAGATATAAAACTTGTTTCAAATGATTTGTATCTTGGTGGATATTTTTCCATAAATGATGCAAATGTAGAAAGAGATACTTCTCTTTATAGAGGTTTTGCAAAAATGTCTATATTAGATAATAAATTTGATGATAATTGGACAATGAAAACACCTTATATTTATAAATCACGAAGAAACAGAGGAAGACCTGCGAGTGTGGAACAAACCATCATAGATGGAAATAAAATTTATATAATAGGCGATTTCTCACTTATCAATAGTTATAAAGTTCCTTATTTTGCTTCTCTCAACCTCCAAGACACCCCTTCCACCAAAGAATATTTTGAAAGTGTGATAAAAGTATATCCAAATCCTGCAAATGACATTATCAACGTGGATATTGCAGATGCACAATACAATAATTTTAAGGTAAATGTGGTAGATGTCAATGGCAAAATCATTGAAAATATTGAAAGCAAAGTACAACCAGAAGGCTTTAAAATTGATATTTCAAAACTTAATTCAGGAATGTATTTTTTACAACTTGAAAGTAAAAATGCTAAAATTATGAAAAGAATTATCAAAACAAGTTATTAAACGCACAGTTCAAAAAGTTCAAAGTTTAAGGTTCAAAAAGTTCAAGGCTTAAAATTATTTTTTTTTGAACACCTTTGAGCTTTTTTAAATTTTCCTTAAATATGGCAATATAAAATCACATACATTTTTGATAACCTCCAAATGCGAAATATTAGGCGGAAAATGTGTTGTAAATTGATGTTGGAGGTTAATTTCTAAAAATTTTGTCCATTGTTTTGTGGTTTTGGTGCTTTGTCCAAAACTTCCATCAAATATTTTTTTACAAGAAAGCCTTACATCTGTTTTTTTATCCAAAAATGCTTGTTTCAAACATTTTTCTAATGTATTTTCTTTTAATTCAAAAAAAATATCTGTTTTCCCTTTTAATTCTAATGTTTTACAAATAGCATAAATATCATACACATCTTTGAATTGCCAACGATAACCTTTTTCGTAAAATTCTACCAAACCGTGTATTTTCCACGCCAACGCCTGCGTATGTGAAGCAACCAGCATAGAAATATTGGTATTTAGCAAAGGTGCGTGATAATTCCATATCACAGGCACATCAACCAAAGTATCGCCAAAAGCAATATCAGCACTAAAATCAAAATATTCTTTGGTAGAAGTTTTTATTGTATTTTCAAAACTTGTATTTTCAAAAAAACCTTTTACAATGAGTTTTAAAGATGGAACAGATGATTCAATCCAAGTATCTTGAAAAGTAATTTCATCATAAATTATTTGATTTTCAAACATCAAAAATTCGCTTTTTTTGATATTTTCCAAAATATGATTAAAAATATCAAGCGTAAAACTTTTATTATAAGGGAAATTTGCCAAAAAATCAATATCTTGTGAATGACGTATAAAATAAGGCGAAACCCATTGTTTTGTTACAAAACTACCACGTAATATGAATAAATTTGGCTGAAAATAAGGCTGTGCATAATACAAAAATAATTCTTGAAACATATTGGATTGTTTCATATTTTTTTGTAGTTTAAAAGTTAAATTATTGACCAAAGAAATGATACAAACACATTCCTAACAAAGAAACCGAAATAAGACAAAAGATAATTTTTAATTTTTTTGACATAAAAATAATTTGTTTTAAAGTTGGAAATAATACGATTTTGGAACTTTATACCCAAAGTCAAAAATTATCCCCCACTTTTTTCAAATATTTTTTGATTTTTTTTCAAATAAATCTAAAAACAAATTTGAATTTATCATTCATCATTGTATTTGGCTGTTTCATTCACCATTCACAATTTACCATTCACCATTGTATTTGGCTGTTCCATTCACCATTTACCATTTACAATTCACCATTTACAAAGGATCTACATCAATCGTTATTTGGACTTGTTTATAAGATTTTTCGGTGATAACGTCCTCTACTTGCTCAAAAATGAATTTTTTTACTGCTTTTAGGTCAATATTTTCTCTTTCTATTTTTATCAAAATATTAAACAAATATTTGTTTCTAATTTTGTGAATAAGTGGAGCTTCAGGGCCTAAAACCCTCGCTTTGCCCAATTTTGTCATTAGTTTTTGAGCCAAAAAATTTGCACTTTCAAGGCTCAAAGCCCTACTTATGTGTTTTGTAGTGAGTTTTATGAGGCGAGTAAATGGCGGATAATAAAAATATGCTCTTTCTTCTATTTCTATGGCATACATTGCTTCATAATCACCCAAAACAACTTTATGAAGAAGGCTTTGCTCTGGGTCATTGGTTTGTATCAAAACTTTCCCTTTTCGGTCTTTTTTTCTACCAGCACGCCCACTTACTTGTGTGAGCATTTGATAAGCCCTTTCGTGAGCCCTAAAATCAGGAAAATGCAAAAGTCTATCCGCATCAAAAATCCCTACAAGACTTACTTTATCAAAATCCAAACCTTTACTAATCATTTGTGTTCCTACCAAAATATCAACTTCGTGATTTTCAAATGATTGAATAATTTGTTGATACGCATTTTTGGTGCGTGTTGTGTCCAAATCCATACGTTGGGTACGTGCCTGCGGAAAAAATAATTTGATGTCATCTTCCAATTTTTCCGTACCAAGTCCTACCGTTTCCATTTTGATAGATTGGCAGGCAGGACATTTTTTGACAGGAGGCTCTATATGACCGCAATAATGACAACGCAATTCGTGTTCGCCCAAATGATAGGTAAGACTTACCGCACAATTAGAACATTTTGGAATAAAATTACAATCTTTACACGCCATATAAGGCGAATAACCTCTGCGATTTTGGAACAAAATAATTTGTTCATTTTTTTGTAAAGCAGATTGCATTGCATCTAAAAGCGTTTGGGAAAAATGCCCTTTTAGCTTTTTTTCTTTGCGTTCTTGCATTAAATTCACCAAAGAAATTTCAGGCATAACCGCCTCCCCATAACGTTCTTTGAGCGTAACCCAACCATAACGACCTTGTTGTGCCTGATAAAACGTTTCAACCGAAGGCGTAGCAGAGGCTAATAATATTTTGCAATTTTGTAGTTTTCCAATCACAAGTGCCATATCTCTTGCGTGATAACGTGGTGCGGGGTCGTGTTGTTTGTAGGAAGTTTCGTGTTCTTCATCTACAATAATAAGCCCCAAACTATCAAAAGGCAAGAAAATAGACGACCTCACGCCCACCACAAAATTAACTTTACTTTGTCTTACACCTTGCCAAATTTCCACACGTTCATTGTCCGAAAATTTGGAGTGATAAACGCCCATTTGATTACCAAATATTTTTCTTAATCGGATAACAATTTGCGTAGTAAGGGCAATTTCAGGCAAAAGAAACAACACTTGTTGCCCACTTGCCAATACTTTTTGGATAAGGTCAATATAAATCTCGGTTTTTCCGCTACCTGTAACACCGTGCAGAAGTACAGTGTCTTTGGTCGCAAAAAAATCTAAAATTTCCTCGCTGGCTTTTTTTTTGTGCCATTGACAAAACAGGAGGGCGAATTTCTTTGTGTTCGTCATATTCCTCAAATCTTGAAATAATTACCTCAAATTCTTCAAAAACGCCATTTTTTAATAAAGTTTGTAAAGCACCATTTGAAAGTGTAATATCTTTTGTTAGAATTTCTTTGGCACAACCTTGTTCATTCAACGTCCAATCTCTAAAAACAGGTACTTGTTTTAAATATGCCAAATAAATATCTTGTTGTTTTGGGAATTTTTCTAATTTTTTGGTAAGTGCTTTTAAATTGGTTTCTGTGATATATTCAGAAGTTAATCTAATTCTTTTTTGGATTTTTGGTTGATATTTTTCTCTAATTTCTTCAAAAACTAATACAACTTCTTTGCTAATAAGTGATTTAATAATATGATATACATTTTCTACACCCAAAGCCTCTGATGCTTCATCATAGCTCATATCTTCGTGTTTTTTGAGTGCCTGAATAAGTTTTTGTTCTTGTTCTGTAAGCTGAATAACTGACCAAATCACATCAGGGCGAATTTGGATTTTTGAAAGGCTTGAGATTTTTAATCCTGATGGCAACGCAACATTTAGCACCTCGCCCACACAACACATATAATAATCTGCCATCCATTGCATTAGTTTCACCTGTACCTCTGTAACGCTTGGCACAATATCCAACACCTCCAAAATGGGTTTTGCGGTATAATGTTGTGGTGCGTCATTGTGGATTTTGGCAATAACTGCGGTAAGAACTTTTCTTTTTCCAAAAGGCACAATCACCCTTGCACCTATTTGTACCTGCGTGTATAAATCAGTTGGGAGGCTATACGTGAATAATTGAGGAATTGGTACAGGCAAAATAACATCTACAAATTGCATAAAATTAGTTCAAAAGTTCAAGGTTCAAAAGTTCAAGGTTCAAAAGTTCAAGGTTCAAAAGTTCAAGGTTCAAAAGTTCAAGGTTCAAAAGTTTAAAAAACTCAAAAAATTAAATTTAATTAAACCTTTTGGGCTTCTTTGAACTTTTTTAAACCCATTTTGAACTTCTTTGAACCATTTTGAACTTCTTTGAGCTTTTAAAAGTATTGCGTTTTCACATTTCAATAGACAAAGGTAGCAAAAACTTGCTAATATTTTAAATTTTGTAGCAGTTTTTTTTAGAAATGATGAAGAATGAGTGAAAAATAAAATGGTGAGTTTGGAACACGGATTTTATGGATTAACACAGATTTTTACGGGTTTCTTTTTGCTTGGGCAATCACTATTCACAAATCGCAAGGACTTACTTTTGACAAAGTTTGTGTTAATCTTGGTACTGGTGCTTTTGCCTGCGGTCAAACTTATGTAGCCCTTAGTAGATGCACTTCGCTCTCTGGACTTTCTCTCCGCAAAAAACTGAAATTATCTGATATTATGGTTGATGACAACGCCCTGGCATTTTACCACCAAAACTTTGGATAATTGATTTTTATAGACTTGTTTTGCTAATCTGTTCAGATGTAACTTGTTTTAATTATTCTGAAATAAAAAAACCTTTCCAAGTTTTGGAAAGGCTTTTTTTTTGTGCTTTTTTTAACTTATTTTCAGATTTTCTTTAACTTTTTTTATTTTTAAAATTTTATTTTTTTCAAATATTTTTTTTCGTTTCAAAAAATATTTTTTCAAAAAAAATATCTTAAAGAAAATCTTAAAAAAATCTGCAATATTTATGAAAGACTTACAAAGTTTTGAAAACTTTGCAAGTCTTATGCTTACACACAAGTTGAAAACTTGCAAAAAAGGCAGTTACAAGTTTGGCTTCGCCTTAAACTTGCAACAGAATACACTTTTTTACATACTTGGAACAGTTGGGCGTGTGCGGTTGAAAACCGCAATTCCATAAATGCGAAGTAAAATACTTCGCATAACGACATTTTTTTTAGCCCATTTTAGGTTAGGAACACTTCAGAGAACTGGAGAATTATTCTTTTTTAATGATATAAAGCCCATTGAGGTTTTTAGCTTGGAAAATATTTTTTATATACAAAGGATTATCCTCCATATTTATTATTGACCAATCAGTATAAATAATTCCTTTTGGATATGGTGGAAATGAATTACCTTTAAACAACATAGGTTCTAAATCAAAATTATATTTTTTTGATTTTTTAATTGGCTCATTTGAATTATCAATTGGGCTTTTATGAGATACAACCTTATAATATTTGTTATTGAAAGATAAATGTAAAATATAAAAATTTTTATGAATTTCTATATTTTCCACATTCATTATTGAACATATTTTTACTTCATCATAACTGCGGTTATTTTGAGCAAAAATCATGAAATTTTGAATTACCCATAAATAAGCAATTAAAAAAAAATTACTTTTAATCATATGTATTTATTTTTTCTCCGTTGTCGGTGTTTAGAAAAATGTAAGCACAAAAGTAAAAAATAATTTCCCAAAGCTAAATACATTTTTTTGTCACCGACAATTCAGTAGGCAAGTCCTATCTGTGCGTTGTTGGTGACGAAAAATGCTTTTATACTTGTAATAATACTATCTTTTGTGCTTTTTTGAGTAACAGATGTATAATTGCAGTGTGCTTGCATTTTTCTAAACACACAACAACGGTGCAGTTTTTTTCGCTTGGTAACACCAACAAAGGTAAAAAAAAGGTAACATTTGCGTTTTATGTTTTTGTAGGGCAAACCTTGCGGTTGTCCAATCTTCAAATTAGTATCTCAAACATACTAATTAGTACCTCAAACATACTAATTAGTATCTCAAACATATTAATTAGTACCTCAAACATACTAATTAGTATCTCAAACATACTAATTAGTATCTCAAACATATTAATTAGTACCTCAAACATACTAATTAGTAGTTAAAAACCTCAAACATCGAGTTAAAAACCTCAAACACCGAGTTCAGAA
>JAAFIN010000187.1 GCA_013297825.1 Cytophagales bacterium | reverse complement strand
CATCTCCAAAACCTTTGGAGAATATTCTGCCCCCTATTCGGTTTTTTGCTTCCAATATTTGGACATTATGTCCTTGTTTGTGTAATTTTTTACACGCAAAAAGCCCTGAAATTCCTGCACCAATGATGATTATTTGCATAGTTTAAAAAGTTTAAAAGTTCAAAGTTTAAGGTTTAAAAATAAGGACAATTCTTATAATTTCCCAAAAATTATATAAAAATAAAAAAAACGCTTTATTTCAAAAATAAAGCGTTTTCTTTGGCTGTTTCATTTATCATTCAACATTATTTAACCCCTTCCGTGCATCATTTTGATAAGTGTGCGAGAGAGGAAGAATAATAATATGCCTGCAAGCATTACAAACATTGCAATAGATGCAAATATCGTTAAAGCCCCTAATTCTTCTACGTATGCTGCAATATAACCGCCTGCAATTTGTGCCACAAAAGGCGACAAAAACCAAACGCCCATTAACATAGAGGCATAAGAAACAGGTGCAAGTTTGGTAACCATTGACAAACCAATAGGCGACAAACACAATTCACCGATTGTATGGAAAAAATATGCAGTAAGTAACCACATAATATTAGCTTTGACATTTTCATCTGCAATATTTCCACCACGTTCTAATACTGCACCTATCATAAAGAAAAACCCAACACCCAAAAGTAACATACCTAATGACATTTTAGTAGGAATACTAAGGTCTTTATTTTGTTTTGCCAAATTAGCCCAAATTCCAGCTAAAAAAGGTGCAAATATAATAATAAACAAAGGATTTACAGATTGAAATGAAGATGTAGGAATAAGAAACCCAAACACTTCACGATTGATATATTTATCAGTATAAAGTGACATTGAACTACCTGCTTGCTCAAAACCTGCCCAAAAGAATGTAACAAAAATTGTAATAACAAAAATTACTGACATTCTATCTATTTCTTCTTTGGTAAGTGGTTGTTCAGCTTGACCTTTGATTGTGCTTTCACTTTTTACAGGATATCTGCCAATATCACCCAAATATTTTTGGGCAAGTGTGTTAAATATAATTTGTCCAAGCATCATACCAATACCTGCTGCAAGAAAACCATATTCAAAAGCATATCTTACAATTTTTACTTTTCCTTCAGCATCAACAGCTTTTACTGCAAATAAATCTTCTGCAAAATATCCACAAATTATTGGTGCTAAAAAAGCACCTAAATTAATTCCCATATAAAATATGGTAAATGCACCATCTCTACGTGAGTCGCCTTGTTGATATAAACTTCCTACAATCGTAGAAATATTAGGCTTAAAAAATCCATTTCCTATACACAGCAAGCATAATCCAACCCAAGTCATCATTTGCCCTGCATTAAATAAATTGGTAGATGCCAAACAAAATTGGGCTATCATCATCAAAATACCACCAATCAATATAGCAGGTCTGTGTCCCAAATATTTATCTGCCAAATAACCACCTATAATAGGGGTAAAATATACAAAACCTGTAAAATATCCATACAAAAGACTTGCATTGCTTTTGTCCATACCCATTCCGCCTTCCGCTACGGTTTTAGTAAGATATAGAATAAGAAGTCCTCTCATACCATAATAACTAAAACGTTCCCACATTTCTGTAAAAAATAACAAATATAAACCTGGTGGGTGTCCTTGTTGTGCGGTTTTATTTTCCATTATAATATTGTATTGATAAAGTTTTATTCAAGTATTAAGATAGTTTTTTTAAAAAATATTGTTTGAGGTGCAAAAGTATGATACTATTTATGCACTTTTTTCCAAACAAAGCACAAAAATATTATTTATTTTTTAAAATGCAATCAAAAAAAGATTTTTTTTTCTAAAAAATTTGATTTTTTTTAGATTTTTTTGGATTTTTTAGTTATCAAAAAATATTTTTTTGTGGATTGAAAGTATTTCAAAAAATATAGATTAAATAATTTCTTGTTTTTATTTTGAGAAATTCCTATCCTAATTATCAATATAACAAACTTTTTTAATTCTTTTTCGTATAATTTTGCAAAACTATTGAAGAAAATATCTTTAAAAATAATAAATATTAAAAAAAATCTTTTACATGAATTTAATTTTTTGGAAAAACTGGAAACTAAACACTAAAATATTTTATATGATATTTTTGTGTTTGTTTTTCATAAGTATTGGCACATACATTTATTCACATTTTTGGGAATTTGGAGGAATTATCCCTTGGAAAGCACAAGAAAGCCTACAACCTACCAAAACTAATTTGGGCAATATCCAAACAGGAGCGTTTAATATTCCTGTGGAAGCTGAAATTTATACCATAAAAACAACTTTTGATGCGGAATACATCCAAATAAATGCTCTGTTTTTTTATGCTTTTTTGGGTATTACGTTGGTAACAATGTGCATATTTTTGGCAGGAATTAGTACAATGTCTTTTGTGCCTTATGCGGTTGGAATGACGATTTTTATTTTTTGGTTAAGTTTATTAAAATTAGATTATTTGGGTATTTCATTATTTCCCCAAATGGCTTTTTATGTGTGTTTATTGGCATACATTCCTTTAAGTTATTTTTGGCAAAGCTATTACACCAAAACAAGTTGGGGAATTAGAGCGGTAATTTTTGGGGCAATAACTATTGGTTTGGGCGTTTGGATTGCAACACAAGCACAAGTAAAATATCCATTTATGTACGTAATGGCAAATGCTTTTTGGTTGCCTGTTTTACTCACATTATTTTTTATTTTGGTAACTGCACAAGAAATTCCAAGAGGAATTTTTTATATGTTGGTCAAATACAATCCAGAAGGTGCAGGAAGCAATATGAGCCATTTTGGGATATTTGGCGGTATTTATTTGATAAATTTGTTGTTGGTGTATTGGGATATGACCAATTATTTCAGAATGGGCATTTTGTTATTGGATATAGAATTATTTTTGCCTTTGGCGGTTGTGTTGGGCATTTGGGGATTTAAACAAAGGGACGTTTTGTATGAACAATGGTTTTCTTTTGATACGTGGGGAGCATTTGCTTATGTGAGTTTGGGCATATTGGGAATGAGTACGTGGATATGGGCAAGGGCAATGGGAAATGATGCGTTGGTAGATGCTTTGCGTGAATTTGCGTTGTACAGTTATATGGCGTTTGGGTTGGTATTTGGTTTGTATGTGTTGTGGAATTTTTTTCCGTTAATGCAAGACGGTCAAGCTGTGGAAAAAATTATGTATGAAGGACACGTTTTTCCGTTTCATTTAGCACGTTATTTTGTGTTTATGTTGATTGCGTTATTGATAATAAATTACAAACAAAAAATGTATTATCAATTACAAAGTGCTTACAAAGCAACTTTGGGCGATAATTATTATAAAAATGGTGAATACAAATTAGCAAAAATTCATTATGAAATGTCATTTGCAGATGATTATTTGAATCATCACGCAAATTATGCCTTAGCAAGTATTTCGCATTTAGAAAAAAACTTTGAAGAAGAAATCAAATATCTTAAAAATAGCCTTGTTCGCAGACCTTCTGCACAAGCGTATTCAAGACTTGGCAATATTTTGATAGAAGATGAACGTCCTCTTGATGCGTTTTTCTTGTGGAAATCAGGTGTTTTGCGTTTGCCAAATTCTCCCCAATTACACAATAATCTTGCGTGGCAATATGTAGAAAATAAAGTAGTGGATTCTGCATTTTTTCATTTTGAAAAAGCCAAAAAATCAGATTTTTCTAACAATTCCCAAAATAATCTTTGGGCAGTCATTGTAGATAAAGCACAAAAAAACAAAAAACTTGACCAAGACATTCAAACATTGACCCAAAATGCAGAAAATAATCCTGCCTCAGCAGTACATTATTTTGGTTTAAGACAAAAAACAGGTTTTTCTATTGATAAAAATAATAAAAATGAAATTCCTAATTGGGCAAAAAATCCAGATTCATATAGTTTTGCTTACACTTATAACAAAGCAATAAGTGGCATAGAAGCACAAGATAGCAGTTTTTTGAAAACTTCAAGGCTTTTTGAAAATAATGACAAAATGCCTTTTCCTTATCGCAAAGGATTGCATTTTGCAGAGGCTTGTTATTTTTATTATAGCGGTGAGGTGGATAAAGGTATTCAGTTGTTGTTGAGTATGTCGTCCATCAAAAATGACCCTTATTATAACACCATTCTTGGGCTTTGGTTTGTGGAACAACAATCTTATGGAAATTCCATATTTTATTTTGACAAAGCAATAGAACTTGGCAATGTGCAAGCAATGTTTTATAAAGCAATCGCCCAAACAGAACAAGGAAACTTCAAAAAAGCATCTGAAACTTGGGGCGAAATCCTCGCCCATTCGCAACAAACCAAAGAAATCAAAACACACGCCCAAAATATCCTAAAAGTAATAGGCGATTCTGTAAAAATAGAAACAGATTTTGACAGGTATAATTTTGTGCATTACAACCGCCAAATATTGCCTATTGATGTGTTAAAATTAGCTTTTGAGGAAATCAAAAACGAAGATTTGAGAACGAAAGCAGGTTGTGAATTGGTGCAATATTATTTGGAAAAAAGAGAAAATAATGCTTTTTTGGAAAATGCTCAAAAGATTTGGGAAAAAATAAATCCTGAAAATGCTAAAAACATTGACATCAAAGCAGAAGCGAATTTTACGTATTGTCAGTTGCTCATTGCTCAAAAAAAATACACAGAGGCTTTGGCTGATTTGGATAAACTTTATTTTAATAATTTCCAAAAAAACAAAATAAATTACCTAAAAGGTCTTATTTTCCAAAATACCAATGACCAAGCAAAGGCAGAAAAATATTTTAAAAATGCTCATTTATCTTCGCCTTATAGTGCAGATGTGTTGTTAAATAGTGCGTATTTTTTCCAAGAATTTAAACGTGATTCGTTGCAGGCGTATAATATTTTGGTAAATGGTGTAAGAGGCAATTCATTTTCAATTCCACTTTTCAAGGCATATTCATTGCAGGCATTACGAGTAGGTTTTTATCAATTTGGTGATACAGCTTTGGAAGACTTGCGTGCTAATCTCAAAAATGAGGATTTTGTAATTTTTGAAAAATTCTACAAAAGCCAAAAAGATAGCATACGTAAGGCGAGAGGGTTTGAGAATTAGGAATTAAAAATTAGGAATTGGGAATTAGGAATAAAAAATACCTTTCAAGTCCAAAAATCTGAAAGGTGTTTTTGTTGTTTTTCAGACTTTCTAAGTTTTAAAAAACTTGGAAAGTTTTTTTTATTTTTATAATTTTGGGTAAAAATTTATCAAAAAAAATTAAACTTTATGGAAAAACCAAAAAAAGAAAAAAATACAGAAAAAGCCAAAAACGAATATTGTCCAAAGTAAAAAAATTACATCACTTTATCCCCCAAATTCTTAAAAAAATGGCACTAATTTTTAACATTGAAGAAGATGAGTTTTACAAACAAGGTTTGCAAATAGGCGTTCAGCAAACACTTGAAAAAGCAAACTTGGAGAAAGACCAACTTATCCAAAAAAATATTCTCAAAGTTTATGAAAAAGGCATGAAAATTCATGACATTACTGATATCTTTGATGTCAGCATTGAAGAAGTAAAAAAAATTATTAAAAATGCGAAGTAAATTTTTACTTTATCCCCTAAATTCTTAAAAAAATGGCACTAATTTTTAATATTGAAGAAGACGAATTTTACAAACAAGGCGTTAAAGAAACACTTGAAAAAGCAAACTTGGAGAAAAAACTTGAAAAAGAACAACTTATCCAAAAAAATATTCTCAAAGTTTATGAAAAAGGCATGAAAATTCATGACATTGCTGATGCTTTTGATGTCAGCATTGAAGAAGTAAAAAAAATTATTAAAAACGCAAAATAAAAAAATGGCTGTTCTTCCAAAAAAAGAACAGCCATTTTTTTATTTATTTTCTTTAAAAACTCGCATTTTTTGGCGTTCTTGGAAAAGGAATAACATCTCTGATATTGCCCATTCCTGTAACAAACAATACCAAACGCTCAAAACCCAACCCAAAACCACTATGCGGTGCAGTACCAAATTTGCGTGTGTCCAAATACCACCAAAGATTATTTGGGTCAATACCCACTTCTTTGATACGAGCAAGTAATTTGTCATAATCTTCCTCCCTTTGTGAGCCACCAACGATTTCGCCAATTTGTGGAAAAAGCACGTCCATTGCTCGTACAGTTTCTTTTCCAACTTCTTCGCCTTCATTTTGTTTCATATAAAAGGCTTTAATAGTTTTGGGATAATTGTTAAGAATAACAGGTTTTTTGAAATGTTTTTCTACCAAATATCTTTCGTGTTCTGATTGCAAATCCACGCCCCAAGATACAGGATATTGAAATTTTTTCTTTTTGTGGGCAGGAGAATTTAACAAAATTTCTACTGCTTCAGTATAAGTAAGCCTTTCAAAAGGATTATTTACAACAAATTGTAATTTTTCCAAAAGTCCCATTTCAGCACGTTCTTCTTTTTTCTTTTTTTCTTCTTCTTCTTTGAATTTTTGGTCAAGAATTTTCAAATCCTCCACACAATTATCCAAAGCATATTTAATGACATATTTCAAAAAATCTTCCACCAAATCCATATTATCCACCAACTCATAAAAAGCCATTTCTGGCTCAATCATCCAAAATTCTGCCAAATGTCGTGAAGTATTAGAGTTTTCAGCCCTAAAAGTAGGCCCAAAAGTATATACATTGCCCAAACCCATTGCACCAAGTTCTGCCTCTAATTGCCCTGAAACGGTAAGACTTGTTTCCATTCCAAAAAAATCTTCTGAAAAATCAACTTTTTTGTCCTCTGTCAAAGGCGGATTAAGATGTGGTAAAGTGCTTACGTGAAACATTTGTCCTGCACCTTCTGCATCTGAACCTGTAATAATAGGCGAATGCCAATAATAAAAACCTTTTTGGTGAAAATATTGGTGAATGGCAAAAGCCAAATTGTGTCTAATGCGAAAAACCGCCCCAAATGTTGTAGTACGTGAGCGAAGATGTGCATTTTCCCTCAAAAACTCAAAACTATGTGCTTTTGGTTGAATAGGATAATTTTCTGGGCTTGCTTTTCCCAAAATAATAATTTCATCAGCCACCAATTCCCCAGCTTGTCCAGCCCCTTGTGAGGCTTGCCAAGTGCCTTTTACATGCAGACAAGCACCTGCGTTGATTTCTTTAAGGATATTTTCGTTTATATTTTCATTCGCAACTATTTGGATATTAAGCGAAGTAGAGCCATCATTAAGCGTAATAAAATTTACGTTTTTGCTACTTCTGCGATTTCTCACCCAACCTTTAGCTTCTGCTTGGCGGTTGTAATCCGTGCTTTGAAGGAGTTGTTTAATAGTTGTTTTCATGAACTTTTTTATAATTTTTTATTTAAAATGAATAATTTTTTATTTTTTCTAAAAAAGAAAATTTCACAAAAATAGTAAAAAAATAATGGGTTTTCAAAAAATGAAAGAAATAGATTTTTTTAAAAAGAAATTTTGCAATTTGGTAAAAGAGATTTTATTTTTTGTTTTTCTTGGTCGGAAATGGGGTTGTTTTGTAATTCCAATCTTTGCAAATTTTTTAGTTCTCCAATCTCTTTTGGTAAAGCATTTAATTGATTTTTACTCAAATATAATTTTTTTAACCCCTTTAATTCTCCAATTTCTTTAGGTAAATTAGTTATTTGATTTTCGCTTAAATCTAATATTTGTAATTTTTTTAACGTTCCGATTTCTTTAGATAATGTGTTTAATTGATTTTTTGTTAAACTTAATATTTGTAAATTTTCTAATGCTTTAATTTCTTTTGGAAAATTAATAAACTGATTTTTGGCTAAATATAATTCTTCTAAATTTTTTAATTCTTTAATTTCTTTGGGTAAAATAGTTAATTGATTTTCCTCTAAATTCAACCATTGCAAATTTATTAATGCTTTAATCTCTTTCGGTAAAATTATTGATTTGTTTGAGCCCAAATTTAATAGTTTTAATTTTTTCAATCCTTCAATTTCTTTTGGTAAAGCAGTTAATTTATTTTTATTTAAACTCAAAACTTGTAAGTTTTTTAATCTTCCAATTTCTTTTGGTAAAACAGTTAATTGATTTTCGCCTAAATTCAAACCTTTTAAATTTTCTAACCCTTTAATTTCATTAGGTAAAGTGGTTAATTGATTTTTATACAAAAAAAGTAATTCTAAATTTTTTAATTCTCCAATTTCTTTTGGTAAAACAGTTAATTTATTGTCATTTAAAACTAAATCTTGTAAATTTTTTAATTCTCCTATTTTATTGGATAAAAACGTAAGTTTATTGTCATCCAACCATAAAATTTGTAAATTTTTTAAGTTATAAATTTCATTTGGTAATTCTTTTAAATCACTATAAAGCAAACTCAACTTATATACTTTCAAAGGCTCTTTTAAAGCATCATCAATATTTTGATATTCTTTTGTATTAGCAAGTGCCACACCATCTAACAATTCCCCTTGTGCAAACCCACACACTTGCACACACATAAACACAAGCATCAAAACAAGTTTTTTCATAGTTTTTGATTTTTTAAATTTTTGGTAAATTGAAATTTTTACAAAAGTAACAAAAAGCATTGTTTTTGAAAAAATAAACCAAAAAATAATATCGCTTCTACTGAACAATATCAAAATGCACTACAACGTATTTGGGAACTTATGCAAACACAACATTTTGCTGGAAGTCCTGAGTACACAGAACTTGATATGCTTGTTTCTATGGTTGAAGATTACGAAGATAATACATTAGAAATCTTTAATTCAGATACTTTGCTTATTAAAAAGTAATTTTTTTTGAAATAATAAATTAATTTTTTTTGGAAAATAACCCCCAAAATATTGCCCCACAAGACAATTCTCCTGAACAAATTCCTTCCAACTCTGACCCAAAACCTCGCACTTGGTTGGGTTATATTTGGCGTTTGTTGAGCAGGACGTTTGTTTATACACTTTTGGGCGTGGTAATTTTGGCAATTTTATTACACTTTTCTATTGTTCAAACATTTCTTATACAACAAACGTGTTATTGGGTTTCGCCCAAATTGCAATTTGGCTTAGATGTAAAAAATGTTTATATTGATTTTTGGCATCAAAAAATCTACTTAGACAATGTAGATATTCGTGATGAAGAAAAAAATGCAATGCTTTTTATAGAACAATTAGAAATAGGTTTTTCTTATAGCACAATCCTCAAAAATGGCGATATTTACCTCAATAGTGCCAAAATAAAACGTGGAAATATCAATCTTTTGGCTCGCAAATCAGACGGAAATATCAATATTATTCGCTTTATTGACCGTATTGATTCCCTCACTGCTCCAAAAGTTCGCAATCCAAACGCACCGCCTACCATTTTTCAGCTCAAAAAAGCGGTTTTACAGGATATTTATTTTAGTTATCACGACCAACGCAAGCCTTATCAAGATGATAAAGCAATAGATTATGCACATTTGAGTTTGGAAAGTTTGAATGCAAGTTTGGATAATTTTTATTTGGCTGGTGATACAATCCAAACACAAATCAACGGAATGCACGGTTTGGAAAGCAAAACAAGGGCAAAAGTGCAGGATTTGACGACATTTTTTAGAATGACAAGAGGCTCAATGGAATTCCACAAATTATATTGTGCTTTTGAAAATTCCATTTTGAAAGATGAAGTTTTTTTTAGTTTTAAAGAAAAAAAAGATTTAAGCGATTTTGTTGAAAAAGTCCATATTTGGGCTAATTTGGATAGCACGATTATTTATCCCCAAGATTTAAAACATTTTTCTGCTTCAATGCCTCATTACGAAGATGTTTGGCGTGCAAAAGGGATTTTTGAGGGAAAAATTGGCGATTTTAAAGTAAAAAATGCACATTTATATTTAGGGAAAAATACAGAAGTCAAGGGTGATATTGCCATAAAAAACTTGCCTGATGTGGCTAAAATGGAGCTTTCCGTAGGACTTCAAGAGGCAAATGTCAATCTTCCAGAACTCAAACAATACATTCAGCAACCTATCGCAGAACCTTATTTGGATAGATTAGGAAAAGTTAATTTTGTGGGAAGTTATGCAGGAACAACTGATAATTTCAAAACAAAAGGCGATTTTATAACGCAATTAGGGAATTTTAAGGCAGATATTGAAATGCAAATTCCTAAAAATATGGATTTTGCAACCTATAAAATGGCAGTAAATACCCAAAATTTGGATTTAGGAAAATTATTAGCGCAAGAAAAAAATATT
>JAAFIN010000183.1 GCA_013297825.1 Cytophagales bacterium | reverse complement strand
CTATTCTATCATTTTGGAGGGTAGGAAGAAGGCTTTTTATGAGATATTTTGCTTTTTCCAAGCGTGAAGGAAGTACATCTTTGGTTTCCATTGAAGAAGAAACATCTACCAAAAAATAAATGTCTTTGCTCAATATTTGAAGATTTTTTTTGCCTACACCAAACGAAGGACCTAATAACGCAATACCCAACGCCAAAAAAGTCAAAACACGCAAAGGAAGTTTTAGAAAAATAAAATTTCCACTTTGTTTTATTTTTTTTGAAATATTTTTGATACGCCAAACGTATGCGAGCAATCCTATCACAAATAGAATTATCCACAACCACATCAAATCATTCCATTTGTAATACCATTGAAAGTTCAAAGTTTAAAAGTTTAAGGTTCAAAGGTTCAAGGTTCAAAAGTTCAAGGTTTAAAAGTTCAAAAGTTCAAGGTTTAAGGTTTAAGGTTCAAAAAATAAATAAATGTGTCATTCTGAAAGAATCTGGCTGTTTTGTATTTGGCTGTTTTCATTTATCATTTACCATTCACCATTCACAATTTACCATTCTAAAGAAATTTATTCAAATCAATCGCAGTTTTTCCTACCTCTTTACCATCTAAAAGCATAATTACATCATAACGACCTTTCCTAAATTTTTCGCTGGTAAGTGTAATGCGAGAAGCATCAGTTATTTTCCTAAAAATAATTTCTTTTCCGTCTTTAAAAGCACGATAACTTATGCGGTGGTCATTGATTTGTGTAGGTTTTTCGCTTTGTTTAAATTCAAAATTTACTTCAAAATAATCTACGCCTCTTGCGTATTTGGCAGTTTTTCCATTTTCTTGGCAGGCTCTTATATCAAATTTAGTAAGATATGCTACACCTTTGAGTTTAGCAATTTCTTGTTGTAAGGTTTGATTTTGTTTGAGCATTTTTTGATAATGTTGTTCTGCGACAATATTATTTTGATAAGTTTCAGGATTTTTTGTTTTGAGTTCTTTTTCCAAAGTTTGACTTTTTTCCCTCAAAAAATCCAAAGTATCTCTAAGATATTTATTTTCGGTTTGGATTCTATTTTGAGTGATTTTAGCTTGTATCATTATGGCAACAGTTGTCTGTTTTTCTGCATCTTTTGCTTTGGTAGCTTCGTCCAAACTCACACGTAATATTCTTATTTCGTCCAATCTTTTGAGTAATGCAGTATCTTTTTCTGTATTTTTTTTCATTTCCATTATCCAAAGCGAATCTATAGCACTTATTTCTTCATTCAATAGTTTAAGTTGTTCTGCCATTGACAAAGTATCTTTCCTGCCTGCCTTTACTTTTTCTGTTTGATTAGAAAATTGGCAAGCACAAAAAAACAAAAACAATGATAAAAAAAAGTATTTATATTTTTTAAATGTATAATTTTTTAATGTGTAGTTTTTTAAAATACAAGTAATGTCAAATCGCATAAATAAAGTTATAGTTTCATATTTTTTGGCAAATATACAGCCAAAAAATGCAAAATAATTGTTTTTAGCTTAGGAATATGTTTTTTAACAAAATTCTTTTTTTAATATTTTTTCAAAAATACAAAAATACATAAAAAAGCACTTTGGTTTGATGTTCAATCATAATTTTAATTAATTTATTTTCAGAAAATTAAAACCACAAAAAAACCTTTTCCTGCGAAAGAAAAAGGTTTTTTTTATATTTATACTGACACCTGATACCTTTCTCCTGACACCTGATACCTTTCCCCTGACACCTTTCCCCTAATTTAAAAAACAATTTGAGAAAAATCGCCCAAATTAAGATTATTAGCCTTTTTTTGATATTTTACAAAACTTCCTACCAAAGAATGTTCTGCATTAGCATTTTCCAAAATACTATCTTCTTGAATAAGACTATTTTTTATTACACAATTTTGTATTCTTGTATTCTTACCAATAGAGGTGTGTGAGCCAACAATAGAATTGATAATTTGGGCATTTTCACCTATAAATACAGGAGGAATAATGACCGAATTTATGATTTGGGCTGATGGGTGAATAAGTCCTTGCTCATCTTTGATATAATCCAAATAACGTGTATTAGTATGCACCAAAGCCTCTTTATTACCACAATCCAGCCATTCTGTAACCACTTCAGGACGAATTCTTAACCCTTTATTTTTCATATTTTCTAAGGCAGAAGTTAATTGAAATTCACCTTTTTCGTGAAGGTCATTATCCAAAAGATATTCAATTTCCCCACAAAGATTTTCGCCACTTTTGAAATAATAAATCCCAATCATTGCCAAATCAGTAATAAACGTTTGCGGTTTTTCCACAAAAGCATTGATAAAACCATCTTTATCTAAGGTTACAACCCCAAAAAGCTCAGGATTATGCACTTTTTGTGTCCAAATCGTGGCTTCATCTTGACGATTAAGCGTAAAATCCGCCTTAAAAAGTGTATCTGCAAACGCAACCACAACCTCACCACTTAGGCATTGTTTGGCACAATAAATTGCGTGAGCGGTGCCAAGTTTTTGGTCTTGGTAGCAAATTACGCCTTTTGCACCTACTTGTTGGGCAATATCAATAAGTTGATTTTCAACCGTTTGACCAAAATCAGAACCAATTACAAACGCAATTTCTTCTACATCTTTTTGACAAACTTTTACAATATCTTCCACAATCCTATGCACCATAGGCTTGCCTGCTACGGGCAAAAGTGGTTTGGGAGTAGCTAATGTGTGGGGACGTAAGCGTGTGCCTCTGCCCGCCATAGGGATAATAATACGCACTATATTTTAAAGTTTTTTCTTTTTAATTATCTAAATGAAATGCTTAATGAAAAAATAAAGTATAAAATAAAATCACAAAAAACGGTTACAAAAAAGACCAAAAAAATTGAAAAAGTTGTGTGTTTTGAAAAAAAATAAGTTAAATATTTTGCTAAAACTTTTGGAGGGTTTCAAACCCTCCAAAAGTTAAATTTCTTAGAAAAAATATTTTGTTTGAGTATCTAAACAAAATACATTTATAAAATTTGTTAATATTATGCAAAGTAAGCTAAAAAATGTAAGTTAAAAAAATAAAATTTGGAAAATGAAAAAATACACTTCAAATTTGTGATTTTGTAAATAAGTTTGTTGTGTTAGGCAACAATTTTGCAATAAAATTAAATCTATCTCACAGTTGTTTATTAGTTTCTGACCACTTTCTACAATTTTTATTAAAAATGAAAAAAAATAACTTTTTTTGGCTATTTTTATTTACCATTAAAGTTACTCCTTTGGGATTGCTCCCCTTTTGGGGGGTGGGGGGCTTTGTTTTTTTTCAAATAAAAAATATAAATGCTCAAAACATCTTATTAAGCAGTTCAGAACTTAAACAAAAAAAACTTTTTACAAACCTTGATGAAGCAATCCAAAAACCAAAAGAAGTTTTTAGACTTAATTTAGACCACCAAAGCCTAAGAGAATTTCCAGATGTAATACTTTATTTTGAAAATTTACAAGAATTAAGTTTAAATAGTAATAGAATACAAAATATTCCAAATAATATTTTTAAATTAAGGAAATTAGAATATTTTAATCTTTCTCATAATAAAATACAATTCAAAAATACGCCTTTGGATAGCCTTTTATATCTGAAATTTTTGGATTTGAGCCACAATCAACTTGACAGCATTGGTTTTTTATACAAAAATTTTAAAAATTTAGAGCATTTAGAACTGCATCACAATAAACTTGTATCACTTCCTGATGATTTTGGACAAATAAAATCTTTAAAAAAATTAAATATTTCGCAAAATAAATTAAAATCTTTGCCTAAAAGTATTGATAATTTTCTAAATTTAGAAGAATTTTATTTGGTAGAAAATCAAATAACTGTACTTCCTTTTGAATTTGGGAAATTAAAAAACATTAAAAAAATTTTTTTACAAAAAAATTTACTTCGCTCTCTGCCTGAAACAATTGGACAACTCAAAACCTTAGAAGAAATTTATCTTGCAAATAATAATTTAATGGTTTTGGAAGAAAGTTTTACACATTTGTCAGCACTCAAAAAAGCAGATTTGAGCGAAAATAATTTACAAATATTACCCCAAAAATGGCAAAATTGCAAGAAATTAGAATATTTTAACCTAAGTTTTAACCAACTAAAAGAAATTCCTTTTGCATTAAGTGATTTAAAAAATTTATTTAAAATTGAATTGCAAAAAAACAATTTAACAGAATTTCCTTTGGCTTTGTGCGAATTAAACCAATTACAATATATTGATGTTCGTTTTAATAAAATAACAAAAATTTCCCCAAATATTCAAAGAAATAAATCTCTGAAAATTTTTTATTTGACAGGCAATGAACTTGTAAATTTGCCTTTGGAAATAGGTTTTTTGGAAAATTTGGTAATTTTGGAAATGGGCGACAACCAAATCATACAACTTCCTGCAAATATTGGAAAACTTCAAAACCTCAAATCATTAGGATTGCGTAATAATCAACTCAAAAAATTACCTACTGAAATTGGGAATTTGACAAAACTTTCTTCTTTGGATTTAGACCAAAATAATCTCACAAAAATTCCTGTGGAAATAGGACAAATGACTGAATTGATGCGTCTTTTTATCAACCAAAACAACCTAAAAACGCTTCCAAATTCCTTAGAAAATTTGCAAAAATTATCTGAATTGATGTTAGAAAAAAACAAAATCAAACAATTTCCGCTTAACCTCAAAAAAATGAAATCCATTACAAAAGTGGATATTTCAAATAATGGTTTGCCTATTTTTGAAAAAAATCGTCTTTTACAGGAATTTGGAGATATAACGATTATTTTTTAAAAGGTTTAAAGTTCAAAATACAAATGCTAACCATTTTAAACCTTAAACTTTGAACCTTAAACTTTGAACTTTATTGATTACTCAATCCAAATAATATGACAAACAAAAGTGTGCTTAAAGCAAGTTGTTTGAGATAAGGGTCTAATTTTTGGGGTGTTTTTTCTGTAAAAATGGCTTTAATATTCAAAAAAAGTAAAGGAAAAGAGAGTAAAAAAAGCCAAATTTGAGGTTTTTGGAAAGAAAAAATGAAATCTTTTTGTGTAAAAACCATATAAAATATGGCACAAAATATTGCTCCCATTATCAAAAATAAATGATAAAAACTTGCATTATTACGTCCTATACGCACAGGAATTGTTTTTTTACCTGCATTTTTGTCTGTTTCTATATCACGAATATTGTTGATATTTAATACGCCTGTTGCCAATAATCCGCAACTTATCGCAGGTAACCACACAAGATGCGTCCAACTATGTGTATGCAAATAAAAACTTCCTCCAACACCCACCAACCCAAAAAACATAAATACCGAAATATCACCCAAACCTGCATATCCATAAGGTTTTTTGCCTGCGGTGTAAGTAATTGCCCCTACAATACAAAAAATGCCAAGCCCCAAAAACACAAAAAAATCTTGATAACTTTGGATTGCAACCGCCAAAAGCCACAAACCTGACACAAAAGCCATTGCACCAAATAAATACATTGCATTAAGCATTTGGGAAGGTGATATTTCGCCTGTTTGCACCATTCTTTTGGGTCCTTGTCGGTCATCATTGTCTGCACCATTCATAAAATCCCCATAATCATTGGCAAGATTAGACAATAATTGTAATAAAATGGTGGTAAGAACTGCCAATAAAAATACATCTAAACGAAATTTTTGTTGGCTTTGTGCCAAAAAACTTCCCATAAATATACTTGAAAGTGCCAAAGGCAATGTTCGCAACCTAAATGCGTGTAACCAAGATTGTAAAGAAGGCATTTTTTTTTAATGGTGAATGTTGAATGGTAAATGAAACAGCCAATTCAATTAAAAATAAATAAAAAAATATCTTTTTTGTTCAAATTTATTCAAAAATAAAATGAAAATAATTTTCTGACAAAAAATAATGAATAAAAAAACATTGCATATTTTTTGAGTTATTTTATTTGAGTTATTTTGTAGGTTACAAAATTTTTCAAAGAATTTTTATCTTTTAAAAAGAAATTATGCAAAAAACACAAAAAAAAAGTTAATTTTGCTAATTGACATCATCATATTAAAAACCTTTTTGAAATTATTGAAATAATTTATAAAAAAATTGCTTAAAAATACGAACAAAATATAAATGAAAGAACTGCAAACAACATTAGAACAAAACATAAATTTTTATAAAAAATTTAAAATATTATTGGTTTTTATTCTGGTTTTACAACAAATTGGATTGTTTTTTTATAAAAATAACAACCTTTTTGCACAAGTAACTGCCCAAAACTCACAAGATTCTTTGGCTATTTTGTTAAGAAAAGACAAAAAATCTGACGCAGAAAAAGTGCGTACTTTGCTTCTAATGGCGCGTAGCTTGCGACAAAAACAACCCGAAAAATCGCTTTTGTACGCCCAACAAGCACTTTTGTTTTCTGACAAAAATCAACAGGATAATCTTGTAGGCGAAACACTTTACAGCGTTGCACAAGCATATTATCGCATTGGAAATTATCCAAAAGCATTAGAATATTATCTTAGAGCAGTAAAAATTTATAAACAAACGCAACAAACCCAAAATGAAGCACTTTTGTTGCAACAAGTTGGGCATATTTATGTGGAATTTGGGGATTATGAACAGGGGCTTTTTTATCACGCAGAAGCATTGAAAATTTATGAAAAAATAAATCAGCCCTTAGGCATTGCAACCGTAACAGGTTATTTGGGGCAGGCTTATTTGCAATCAAAAAATTTGGATTTTGCCAAAGAAAATTTTGAAAAAGCAATAGAATTGGCAGAAAAAAGCAATAATCCAAGAATTGTAGCCATCAATCAAATAAATTTGGGTGATTGGGCTTTTGCCAAACAAAATTACGCACAAGCATTGCGTTATTACCAAACTGCTCAAAAAACTTTACAAGAACTCAAAGACCCTGAAAATGAAGGACACGCTTTAAATGGCATTGGTGAAGTACATGCACAGCTTAATCAGCCTCGTGAAGCACTCACAAATTATCAAAAAGCACTTGCCTTAGAACAAGAAGCAAATGATGTGGAAGGTATGGCAAGCGTTTATTTGGATTTGGGAGAATTGTATCTCAAACAAAAAAGTTATACTGATGCCCAAATTTTTTTATTAAAATCTTTGAATTTGGCAAAAAACCTTAGGGCAAAAAAAATCATTCGTGATGCGTATTTTGCACTTTCCAAAATCCAAGAAGCACAAGGATTGACCGTAAATGCGTATCAAAATTATAAATTATATAAAATTTATCACGACTCTATTTATAATGAGGCTCGCCTTACGGTTTTGAGCGAAATGCAGGCAAGGCTTGGACTTAATAAAAAAGAAAAAGAAAATCAAGCCCAAAAACAAGTTATTTCTTTGTTAAATCAACAACAAGACCAACAAAAACAAATATTAGAAAGCCAAAAACGAAATATTCAACTGCAAACTGCGGTGATTATTGTGGTTATTTTGGTGGTAGCACTTTTGGCGGTGCTTGCGTGGATTTTGTTTAAAAGTAGAAAAGAAAGCAGACAAAAAAATATTCTTTTGCACGAAACCAACAAAGAAATTACGCTTAGAAATGAAGAAATTAGCAAGAAAAATGAAGAAATTACAGCCCAAAACGTAGAAATTCAAAGACAAAAAGACGAAATTGAGAAAAAAACAGAACAATTAACGATTACTTACACCAAAATAACCGACAGTATTCGCTACGCAGAAACTATCCAACAAAGTATTTTACCGCAAAATGATAAAATGCAAGAGATTTTACACGAGTTTTTTGTGATTTCAAAGGCGAAAGATATTGTTTCAGGTGATTTTTATTGGGTGAGCAAAGTAGATAATTTTACTTTTGTGGCGGTGGTGGATTGCACAGGACACGGTGTTTCTGGGGCAATGATGACAATGATAGGACATACTTTATTGAATGAAATTGTCAATCAAAAACGTATTTCTTCGCCTGCAGCTATTCTTGCATTGCTCAATGAAGGTCTTATTAGCATTATCAGCAAGCAAACGCAAGAAATTGCGATAGGTATGGAAATAGGTTTGTGTAGATTGGAGGATATTCCTTCACGACCTGACCACACACACGTAATATATGCAGGTGCAAAAAGACCGCTTATTTCTATTTTGAATGATGAAGAAAACAATAAATTTGAATTTGTAGAAATAAGAGGCGACAGAGAAACGATTGGTTTTGCGGAAGAACACGAAAAAATATTCCAAAATCAAGAGATTATTTTGCAAAAAGGTAGCGTATTTTATTTGGCAAGTGATGGTTACATTGACCAAGCAAATCCACGAAATCAACGCATAGGAAGTCCAAAACTCAAAGAAATTTTACAAAATATTGCTACACAACCACTTTCAGAACAAAAACAATTTTTAGAACATTTTTTATTGCAACACCAACAACACACCGCCCAACGTGATGATATTACATTGATGGGCGTGAGAGTTTAAAAATATAAGTTTAAAAGTTCAAAGTTTAAGGTTTAAAAAGTTTAAAGGCTTAGAAAAACTTTGTTCAATCATTTTAAACAAACTATAACAACTTTTAAAATATTTTAATTTTTCTTTTGAACCTTTTGAGCTTTTTGAACCTTTAAACTTTTTTAAACCTTTTGAGCCTTTGAGCTATGAACATTGTAGAAATTGAAAAAGAAATACAAGAATTGACCAAACAAAGAGCAAATTTGTTTGAAGAATGGGCTTTGATTGTCAAGCGAAATGAAAGAGATTTTGAAAATAATAATCACATGTCATTTGAAACCCTCCAAAAAGCAGATTTTTTGCTCAAAGAACAACGCAATATCAGCAAAAAAATTCTTAACCTTTTGGATAAAATTGATGATTTGAGAAAGAAGAAATAAAAGCCCCCTAACCCCCAAAGGGGGAATTTTAATTATAAATGATGAATGAAACAGCCAAAGTCTGAAACAGGATTTCCAAGATTTAAGGATTAACAGGATTAAACAGCCATTTTTTTAATTTTTTGAACCTTGAACTTTTAAACTTGAACTTTTAAACTTTGAACCTTGAACTTTTGAACCTTAAACCTTGAACTTTAAACTTTCTTATGAAAAACACCCAAATTCTTTTAAAATCTCGCCCAAATGGTATGCCATTGGCAGAAAACTGGCATTTTAATTCCCAAGAAATTGATGAAAAATCACTTTCCGCAGGGGAATTTTTGATAAAAACGCAATTTGTTTCATTAGACCCTGCTATGCGTGGCTGGATTAGTGATGCAAAATCCTATATCGCACCTGTGCAGATTGAGGAGGTAATGCGTGCCTCTACCGCAGGTGAGGTTATTTCTTCCCAAAATGCGGATTTTCCTGTTGGTGCAAAGGTTGTGGGAATGTGGGGAACGCAAGAATACACGATTAGCAACGGAAAAGGCGTATCAAAAGTAGATACTACACATATCCCATTGTCAGTTTATATGGGAATGTTGGGTGGTGCAGGGCTTACAGGATATTTTGGGCTTTTGGAAGTTGGAAAACTCAAAGAAGGCGATACTGTGTTGGTGTCAGGTGCTGGCGGTGCGGTTGGTATGACCGTAGGACAAATTGCCAAAATTAAAGGTTGTAAAGTGGTAGGAATTGCAGGCGGAAAAGAAAAATGCGATTTTGTAGTAAATGAATTGGGTTTTGATGCTTGTATAGATTACAAAAGTGAGGACATCAAAAAAATGATTAGAACACACCTTCCACAAGGAATTGACGTGTATTTTGATAATGTTGGAGGCGAAATATTGGACATTGCACTTGCACATATTAGGCGAAAAGCTCGTATTGTGATTTGTGGGGCAATTTCGCAATACAACAATATGCAAGAAATGTATGCACCAAAAAATTACCTTTCGCTTTTGGTTAATAGTGCAAGTATGGAGGGATTTGTGATATTTGATTTTGCAAAAGATTATACAAAAGGCGTAATAGAAATGTCAAAATGGATTTTGGAAGGAAAATTAAAATACAAAGAACATTTTGTAAAAGGTTTGGAGAATTTCCCTAATGCCTTACAAATGCTTTTTAAAGGTGAAAATTTAGGGAAATTGGTGTTGGAGATTTAAAAAATTTTCAAAAAAATGCTTTTCTTATTTAAGAAAAGCATTTTTTTGTTCCTTTCCTAAATTTCATTTTTCCTGAAAATCTTGTATTTTTTGTGTGCTTCCTGCCATTCTGTATAACCAACTTTTACAATCGTATAAATGGGAATTGCTAACAACATTCCCAAACCTCCGCCCAAAGTCGCACCAGCAACTACCGCCCCAAATATTTCCAAAGGGTGAGCTTTTACGCTTTGCGAAAAAATAATAGGTTGCACCAAAACACTATCCAACGTA
>JAAFIN010000182.1 GCA_013297825.1 Cytophagales bacterium | reverse complement strand
TTCTAAGCATTTACAAGTCATATCTGCGAAAAACTTTGTAAATTCTTCAGCAGGGAGTTTTTGTAATGGCTTTTTTTCTTGTGCGAAAATGTTATTGGTAAGAAATAAAAGGCAAAAGGCGAGGATTGAGAGTGTTTTTTTCATTTATTGAGGTGGATTTTTTGTTGTGTCCCCACGTTTCACGTGGGGTTACCATTGTTAAACCCTTTCAGGGTTTTAATACAAAAACACGTTTAAACAACCCCAAAAGGGTTGAACTATGGTAACCCCACGTGAAACGTGGGGAGCATAGAAAATGGACTAAATAAAATATTTTTCATCATATATTATTTTAAATTCTTCTAATATTTGTTTTAATTCATCTGCTGAACTTTGTGTTTTGTGGTGTTCTTCTTGGTTTTTTACATAAGAAATCAAATTTTCTTTTGCTTCAATGCTATATGTAAAAGCACCATAACCATCTTGCCAACCATCAAAATCAGGAAAAATGTTTTTTTCTTTGATAAAACTTGTAGCCCCAAGTTTTATATCTTTTACCAAATTGGACAAAGCAATGCTTGGGTGAAGTTCAAAAATAATATGAGTGTGGTCTTCTATTCCGCCTATTTGATGTGTAAAACAGCTTTTATTATTCAAAATTCCATAAATACATTTGTATAAATCTCTACGATTTTCTTTTAAAAGCGTAGGATTTCTATTTTTTGTGCTAAAAACAAGTTGATATAAAATTTGGTGGTATGTACTCATAAAAATTTATTTTCATTTTCCCTACGTTTCACGTGGGATTACTATTGTTAAATCTTAATACAAAAATATGTTTAAACAACCCAAAGGGGTTGAACTATGGTAATCCCACGTGAAACGTGGGGACATCACAAAAACTCACAAAAAATATACAACTGATGATGCGAAAAATCGTCATAACTATCATCTTCTGACACATAAAAAACAAGTGTATTTTTAGTGATTTCTAACACATCAAATTTTAAAATATAATTTGTAAAAAGCTTATTTATGTATAATTTGATAGATTTTTCTTGTTCCTCAACTTTAAAATACAACTTTTTTAGCCAATCATTTTCATTATAAAATTCCCAAAAATCAATATTATTTTCAAACACAAAATAAGTATTTTTGCCTAATTGATAATCAAGGCTTTTTTTCCAAATTTCTTTTTGTGAAAGATATATTTCTGAATTTTTGGGATATTGTTTTTCTAATAAATGCGTGATGTAATCCAAACTTTTATCTAAATTTACTTTCCATTTGCCTTTTTGGGCGAGAATTTTGGTAATGGTCATTTAGTCTTTGGGAAATTTAGATTTATCAGTCGTATAATCACATACAAAAAAGATTAATTCTTCCTCTGCTAAAAAAGTTAGTTGTTTTTCGTTAATGTCTTTGATAGTAAAAGTCAGCACAGGCTCGCCCTCAAAGGTATTTTCTTTGTAGATTTTGATAGCTAATTCTTCTATTTTAAAGAAAAATTTGTGTTTTGTCCAACCATACGCAGTTTTTGCATAATAAAAAAGTGTATTTCCTTGTGGTGTTTCACGAAATGCAAATTTTACATCTGTTGTTTTGTGGATTGCTTTCATTGCCTCATCATCAGTTAAATCAAAACCGAAGGCTTTTTGTCTGTATTCATAACCCAATTTTGGATTTGAATCCCATACGCCTTCACGAGTAAGAATTTGTTGTATTGTCATTTTTTTTGTGGTTATTTTAGCTGATTTATTGTTTTGTTTTTGTTGTGCAAAAGCGTTATTTACAAATAATAAAAATGTGAATAATGCACATAAAAAAATATACTTTTTCATATTTTTTTTAATTATTTTTTAAAGCAATTTGTAGTTTGTATCCAACTTTCCAAAAGTTTTAAAACGTTTGGAAAGTTAAATAATCTTAATCCTCATTTTTAGGTTTAGCAGGCAACATTGATTTTAAATCTTTCAATAGATTTTCCAAACTTTCTTTTTTTAGACTTTTTATGGTAAAAGTACCAAAAGTAGAAGTTCTGTCAGGAGTGCTTTGATATTTGTTAAAAGTATCATACTTAAATTCTTTTCCTTCTTTTGTGCGAAGGTTTAAAGAATAATATTTGGTTACAAAATTATCATCTGCATTGTTTTCTTCCACTACCAAATAATCATCATCTTGTAGGATATTCGTGTGGAATGTGTATTCTGTCAATTCATCAAAACCGCTTGCAGGCTTCTGCCATTCTTGATAAATATAGATTGTAACCAAGCTATCTTTTCTTTGATAGATATATTTGTATTTTTTTAGATTGTCATTGAAAGCATTTTTTTCTGTCAATTCAGATACAAGCGTACCTTTTAATGCTTTGGTTTTGTTGTCATTAAACGAAATGGTTTGGATAGTTTTGTCTTCCATTTTTTTGGTTTGGGCTTGTATATTTGTGTATAAAAACATACTTACAAGCAATGTAAAGGGTAAAAATTTCATTTTATTTGATTTATAAAGGTTTATAGAGAGAAACCCCACCTAAATCCTCCCCAGAGGAGAGGACTTTTCGCAAAGCGTTGATAATCAATGCTTTATATCTCCCTCCCTTCTGGGGAGGGCTGGGGAGGGGTTTATTAAGTTATTTGCTTTTTATAAAATTGAATTTGCTTTGTGCTTTATCAAAAACTAATTCCCCAATTTTCATTTTCCATTTTGGTTTGCCTTTATTTGCTTTGATTTCAGAGCCAAGCACAATAAAAAGCCCTATTGTTGTACCTTTTTGAGGAAATTCAGCATAAAATATTTCTGTACCTTCTGCACCTCTTGCTGACATTTTAGCGAGTGCATCTTCAAAAGCATTTTTTACTGCTTGTTTGTCATAAATATTATCCAAATTTTCATTTGAATCCATTTTACTAAAATTAAAATTAAAATTTCCATCTATTGAAGATTCTACATTGCCTGCATTTTGAATAAACACCGTAAAACTTCCTAATATTTTACTTTTGGGTGTGTTCCACAATCCCCAAGATACATAACCCTGTTGTAATTCGGTTCTATTTGGTTCTGTAAAAGTGGCGGTTACATATTGAAAAACATAACCATTTGCTTCATCTACAATTAAATTTTTGGCTTTATAAACCGTAGGCGACATTCCATTGGCACTTTCAGAGGCTTCTATGGCGTATTTTGCTAAAGAAAATTTCTTTTGAGCATTGATATCATTAAAAATAAAAATGCTGAATAAAATAGACAAAAAAAGTTTTTTCATTAAAATTATTTAAGGGAAAAATTATTTATTAGAAATTAAATCAGTGCCTGAACTTTTTAATTTGTAGGTCAAAGTTCTTTTTTGGGAAGGTTCATCTGTTCGTTCTTCTACTTTAATAAGCGTTTTTCCGTCAGTGGTTATGCTACCTTTGTGTTTAAATGTTTGATATTGGTCTGATATTCCACCAAAAAAAGCAAACATAAAATTAACGCCTCCTTGCATCATATTACCTGTTTTTTTCTCATAAAAAAACATATCAATCGTGCATTGTGTATCTTTTGAGTCACTTTTTGGTGCTTTAAAAATAAATACATACACACAATTTCCTACTTCAACCCTGCCCAATGGATACAAACCCCTTTCTATGTCCATACTCATATAAACATCTTGTTTTGTTGCCCATTTACCTTTTCCGTTGCCTTTTCCACCCACAAGAGGCAAAAATTTATCATCTAATTTAGGTTTTCCTAATGTATGATAATTTTCCATCATATTAGCGTCCCAAGTTGTGTTTTTGGTAATAAGTGGAAATTGATTAAAATATTCTGCGTAAGTTTGTGCGTTGATATTATTAAAAATAAAAACACTGAATAAAGCAGATAAAAAAAGTTTTTTCATTTTATTTATAAAAAAAAGTTGTTCCAAAAATGTTTTTTAAAAACGCTACAAAATTATAAATTTGATTATTAGGTTTTAAAAATATTTTACGAATAGTAGTTTTTGGGCAATGAATGTGTGATTTGGTTTTAGGAAAGGGAAAAAAGGGGAAAGGTGTAAGGGGAAAGGTGTAAGTAGCAAGGGAAAGGGGAAAGGTGTAAAGTAGTAAGGGGAAATAAAAAACGCATTAAAAACTTAATTTTAATGCGTTTTTTTCTAATTTTTTAAAAAATATGATTTTTTACACCAAATTTAATTTTGATTTGTATAATGAAATTGTATTTTGCAGACCCAAATACAACGCATCACACACCAAAGCGTGTCCAATAGAAACCTCTGCAAGATGAGGGATATTTTGCTTAAAAAAAGCCAAATTATCCAAACTCAAATCGTGTCCTGCATTGATACCAAGCCCTATTTCGTGAGCAAATATTGCACTTTCTCTAAATATAGAAATGGCAGTTTGAGGATTTTGTGGATAATCGTGTGCATAACTTCCTGTATAAAGTTCTATGCGGTCAGTTCCTACTTTTTTCGCATTTTCTATCATAAGTTTATCAGGATTGATAAAAATAGAAGTACGAATATTATTTTTCCTAAATTCTGCTAATATTTCTGTCAAAAAACTTGCATTTGCAATCGTATCCCAACCATTGTCAGATGTAAGTGCAGAAGGTGCATCAGGCACAAGCGTAACTTGTGCAGGTTTTGCATCCAACACAAGTTTTATAAATTCAGGCGTAGGATTTCCTTCAATATTAAATTCTGTTGTGAGAATAGGCTTTAATGCAAAAACATCAGCATAACGAATGTGTCTTTCATCAGGACGAGGATGTACTGTGATACCTTCTGCTCCAAATCTTTCACAGTCTTTAGCAATTTGAATAATATCAGGATTGTTGCCACCTCTTGCATTACGAAGTGTAGCAAATTTGTTAATATTTACGCTTAGTTTTGTGTTCAAGGTTCAAAAAGTTTAAGGTTTAAAAGTTCAAAGTTTAAGGTTCAAAAGTTCAAAGTTTAAGGTTCAAAAGTTCAAAGTTTAAGGTTCAAAAGTTCAAAGTTTAGGAAATTTAAAAACTAATTTCTAACTGCTAATTCCTGACTCCTGACACCTATTTCCTGACACCTTTTTCAAAAACATTAAGTTAAAAAAAAAGTTCAAAATTTTATTTGGTAATTATTTGATTTTTAATGTTTTTTGAAAAAAATAAAAAAAAAACGTTTAAAATCATTATGATTTTATAAATTTTTGCTAATTTGGCTACCAAATAATAAATAAACACAATCAATTTTTTATGAAACGCATAGGCGTATTTACATCAGGAGGCGATTCACCAGGCATGAATGCGTGTATTAGAGCGGTAGTGCGTACTGCAATATACCACAATGTAGAAGTGTATGGCATCAAAAGAGGTTATGACGGTATGATAAATGGTAGTATTCAAGTAATGAACTCTCATTCTGTAAGCAATATTATCCAAAAAGGCGGAACTATCCTAAAATCTGCTCGTAGTATGGAATTTATGACCGTAGAAGGCAGAAAAAAAGCGTACCAACAATTAAGAAATTTTGATATAGAAGGTCTTGTTGCCATTGGTGGCAATGGAACTTTTACAGGTGCAAAAATATTTTTGGAAGAATTTGGTATTCCTACAATTGGTTGTCCTGGTACGATTGATAATGATTTGTATGGAACTGACTACACAATAGGTTATGATACTGCGGTCAATACTGCTTTGGAAGCTATTGACAAAATACGTGATACTGCTGATTCGCACAACAGGGTATTTTTTATTGAAGTAATGGGCAGAGATTCTGGTTATATTGCTATTCAGTCAGGAATTGGAGGTGGTGCTGAAATGATTATGGTGCCTGAAACTGATACTACGATTGATGATGTAATTAACACTTTGGAAAAAGGAAGACTGCGTAATAAATCCTCTGCAATTATTGTGGTAGCAGAAGGCGACGAAGAAGGCAATGCAACTGAAATCGCTGCAAAAGTAAAAGGTCGTCTTTCTGATTTGGATATTAAAGTTACAACATTAGGGCATATTCAGCGTGGCGGTGCGCCCACTTCCAGAGATAGAATTTTGGCAAGTCGCACAGGTGTAGCTGCGGTGGAAGGGCTTTTGAAAGGCATTAAAAATGTAATGTCAGGTATCATCAATGATGAAGTGGTTTATACACCTTTTGAAGATACAATTACTAAAAACAAACCTATAAATGACGATTTAATTCGTATGGTTAATATTTTGAGTATTTAAAAATACAAAGTTGTCAGGAATCAGGTGTCAGTAAAAAATCAAAAAGCCCAAAATCTTTAAAATAATAAAGATTTTGGGCTTTTTTTAATATTTGGGAATGAATTAAAAATGAAATGGATATTTTTTTAAAAATAGGCATAAATGCCTATGCTATACATATTTTGCATTTTTTATGTAAAGCACAGGCATTTATGCCTGTCAAACTTTTATTTCTCAATCCATTTTCCATCTTCTCTAATAAGTTCAATCAATTCCTGAACTGCGTTGGTAGAAGGAACAGAACGTTTTACGACATTTTGACCTCTATAAAGCGTAATTTTGCCTTTTCCTGAACCCACATAACCATAATCTGCATCAGCCATTTCACCAGGCCCATTTACGATACAACCCATAATTCCTATTTTGATACCTTTGAGGTGGTCAGTTTGTTGGCGAATCATTGCGGTAGTTTCTTGCAAGTCAAATAAAGTACGCCCACAACTCGGACAAGAGATATATTCTGCTTTCGTAATGCGTGTTCTGCTTGCTTGCAATATGTTAAACGAAAGATGATTAAATGCTTTTATTTTTTCTAATTTTTCATTTTTTGGCGTTTCATTTTCAAACATATTTTTTAAGAAAATACCTTCCCCAAAACCATCTATCAACAATGCTCCTACATCTACCGAAGATTTTAATTGTAACATTTCTGTATCAATATTATGCAAATATTCACGCATAATGACGGTTGGGTGCGTAATTTCGTGTTTTTTCAAATAAAGAAATAATTTACGCATTTCAAGAACGTTGTTAGTTCCTTCATTTGCAAAAATCATTAAGACAAAATTTTTATTTTCTTTTAAATTTTCAATTAAAAACGCATTTTTTTCTTCATTTTCAAAATCAATATCAGCAATTTCTAAGTTCAAAAAATTCATTTCAGGGTGCAAAATTGCCATTTCACGAAATTTCCTATTAAATTCGCTATTTGGGGTTGTTATATCCAAAAATTGCGTAACATTCAATACAGGAAAAGCACGATTTTTTTCAGTATTTTTTAGCCAAGTTTTATGATTTTGAATTGCTTTTAATCCGTTTGGCATCATAAAAGGCACATTTTCATCTGCAAAATACACAAAATCAGATGCCAAATCATTACTTCCCCATTTGTCGGTCAAAGGCAAATATGTATATCCAAATGCCTTAAAATCTTCCATTTGTGGGTCTTTTATTTGGCTAAAATCCACTATTACACGTGGCACATTGTCCTTTCCAAAAGTTTCTACTTGGTGGCTTGTTCTTTTAACATAAGAAAATGGATTAAAAGCCCCTAAAACCCAAATTGGGGGCTTTTTTACTCCCCCTTCGGGGGTTGGGGGGCTGGTTTTATATTTTTCCACCAATTTCCTCCCAACAGGCATTTCTGCCTCTGGTTCTTCGGTAAGCGAAACCCTCACTGTATCACCCAAACCTTCTTCTAAAAGCGTTCCTATACCAATCGCAGATTTCACCCTGCCATCTTCGCCATCGCCTGCTTCTGTAACGCCCAAATGCAAAGGATAAGGTTTTAGATTTTCTTCTGCTAATTTTTGGACTAAAAGGCGATATGCTTGCACCATTACTTGCGGATTGGAGGATTTCATAGAAAGCACAATATTATAATAATTCAAGTCCTCGCAAATCCTCAAAAATTCCAATGCAGATTCCACCATACCAAGCGGAGTGTCGCCATATTTGCTCATAATCCTGTCCGAAAGCGAACCGTGATTAGTGCCAATACGCATAGCAGTACCATATTCTTTACAAATTTTTACCAAAGGCGTAAATTTTTCACGAATTTTGTCTAATTCAGCTTGGTATGCTATTTCGGTATAATCTATTATCTCAAAACGTTTTTTATCTGCATAATTTCCTGGATTGATACGCACTTTTTGCACCAAACGTGCAGCAATTTCCGCAGCGTTGGGCGTAAAATGAATATCAGCCACAAGAGGCGTAAAATATCCTTTTTTGGCAAGTTCTGCCCTAATATTTGCAAGATTTTCAGCTTCTTTTACGCTTGGGGCGGTGATACGCACATATTCACAACCTGCTTCTATCATACGAATAGATTGCTCAACGGTTGCTTTGGTGTCAAGCGTGTCGGTCGTGGTCATTGATTGCACACGAATAGGGTGCATACTGCCAAGCGGAACATCACCGATTTTTACTTCTATGGTTTGTCTGCGTTGATAATGCAATGTATTGGGCAAATATTGAAGGATAGCATCCATTTTTAATTAGGAATTAGAAATTAAGAATTAGGAATTGAAATACAAAATTAAGCAAAATTATTAAAATGTGTTTTTTTAAAAATAAACTTTTTATGTGTAAAAGTGTTTGAATAAAATATTTTTGACTAAATTTTTAGTTGATTTTAATACTAAAACCTATAAGGTTTTTAAAAACCTTATAGGTTTCTTAACCAAAAGAAAATAAAATTTTATATTTTTTTGAGGTTTTTATAAAAATTTTTATATTTGTAAGAAATTTTAAAAAAATAAAACTTGAAAATCAATTTATGGAAAATATCAATAATCTTCTTCAATTTGTAACCTCAATAAAATCAAAATATGACGAAATAACCAAAATAACAGGCGAAAATTATAATATATTTCACTTATTGGATATTGGGCATTTAGAAAATTATCATTCTAAAATTATTGCTGATTTGCTAAATCCAAAAGGTCTACACAATCAAGGAAATATTTTTTTAAAATTGTTTTTGGATAATTTTTCTATTGATACAATAGATATTGATACAGCACAAGTTTTTACAGAACACGTGATAGACAACAGCAGGCGAATTGATATTTATTTAAAAGATAACAAAAATCAAAATATTATTATTGAAAATAAAATTTATGCTGGTGAACAAAATCAACAACTTTCTGATTATCAAAAATATGGAAAAAAGCAAAATGAAAATTCAAAATTATTATTTCTAACATTATGGGGAAGTAAAAGCAATCAACACAATAAACTTGAAAAACTTGGTAATTATTCTTGTATTTCTTACCAAACGGATATTATTAAATGGTTAGAATTATGCAAAAAAGAATCTGCTAATCAACCAATTTTAAGAGAAACATTAACACAATATATTTTTTTAGTAAAATCACTCACACACCAAAACCAAAATAGTAAAATGGCAAATGAAATAACAAAATTCCTTACCCAAGATAACGAAAAATTAAAAGATTTTTTTCAAATTTATGACTCATATATGAATGTTATAAATAGTCTAATTGGAGATTTTAGTAATCAAATGTATGAGTTGGCTGATGAATTAGGAGTTGAATATGATAAATCTAATTTTTCAGAGAAAATATATACAGGTTTTTCTTTTCATATTGTAAATGAGGAATTTAGAAAAATTAGTTTAAGATTTGAATTTCAAATGTCTAATTATATGTCATTAGGTTTTGGCATAAATGGCACTATGGGAAAAGATAAAACTGACAAAGACTTTGAACAAAACCTTAAATTATATTCAGAAATTGACGAAAATTTTAGAAAATATTTTACATATTGTAAATCATCATATATAAATAAACGAAGTGATAGTTGGGAAAAATTTGGTTGGTTGAATTTTGGTTATTCACTTATAAATAACCGTGCTTTATTTTTAGCCATAAAAAATGGCGAAATGAAAGCCTACATCAAAGATATTTTGGAAAATGCCATTAGAATTGTAAAAGAAACCATTGACAAAAATTAAACAAAAAAATGCGAATACTATCAAGAGGCACACTCAAAAAGTTCTTTGAGGAATATCCAACTGCTGAACAGTCTTTGCTTGCTTGGGCTGACGAAACCGAAAATACTACTTGGGAAACACCTCAACAACTCAAAGAGCAATATAAAAATGCATCCATTTTGAGTGACAAAAGAGTAGTTTTTAATATCAAAGGCAATGATTTTAGGTTAATTGTGGATATTGAATACAAATTTTCGCTTGTTTTCGTTATTTGGATAGGCACACACAAAGATTATGACAATATCAATGCAAAAACAATAGAATATGTTAAAAATAATTAAAACCTCAGAAGAACATACGCAAGCATTAGCTCGTGTGTATGAATTGATGCAAAAAAATATAATTCCTAATACTCCAGAAGGCAACGAATTGGAATTATTAGCATTATTGGTGGAAAATTACGAAAAAAAGGTTTTTCCTTTACCAAAACCAAATCCTTTAGATGCTATTAAGTTCAGAATGGAACAATTAGGTGTGAGCAAAGAAGAATTATTAGCAAGTTTTTAACCAAAAAACCCCACACTCAACATAAAATTTGGGTGTGGGGTTTTTCTAATTAACCAACTTTCAACACATCAAACATCTGAAAATGATAAGGTTTTAATTCAAAATAATCATTATGAATATGAGCTTTTTGCATTTTTAAAAGCCCCAAAATGTATGTTTCTAATTTTTTACATTCAGATTTTTGTTCAAAT
>JAAFIN010000181.1:4408-10833 GCA_013297825.1 Cytophagales bacterium | reverse complement strand
GGTTAGGGGGCTTTTTTTAGTCAAATGAAATATAATTTTTTAATCCTATTTTTTTCTTCTTTTTTACTTTCTAATTGTGAAGAAAAAAAAGATGAAACCAAACAAAAACCTGCACCAACTGCTACACAAGTTAAAAATGAAGTGGATAAAATCGTAGGTATTGCCAATATTGAACCTGTTGGCAAAATATTGCCTATTAGTGCAGAAACCAATGGCATTATCACCAAAATATTGGTAGAAGCAAATGACACTGTAACCGCAGGACAAACGCTTATTCTGTTGGATTATGCGGTGGAGGAATCGCAACTCGCACAAGCAAAAAGCAAACTTGCTACACAACAATCTGTGATAAATTCCGCAAAAGCAAATGTTGCTTCTACGCAGGTACGCATTGAAAATGCAAAAACAAATTTTCTTAGAAATCAAAAATTATTTGAAGGAAATGCAACCACGCAACAAGCATTGGACGATAGTAAATTTCAATATGAACAATTACAAAAGGATTTGATGGCTTTGCAAGCAACTATCTCACAACAAGAAAGTCGCTTAAATGAATTGCAAGCTGATATTCAATATCACCAAACACTTGTTCAACGCAAAATTATAAAAGCTCATAGCAACGGAAAAATTCTTTCGCTTGATGCAAAAATAGGTTCTTCGGTTTCTAATACAACTAATTTGGGGGATTTTGCACCAGCAGGAGCGTTGATGGCGATTGTGGAAGTTGATGAGTTATTTGCTGATAAAATCGCTCTTAATCAAAAGGCTTTTGTTCGCAATCAAGGAAGCACCGAAAATATTGCCAACGGAAAAGTTATTTTTGCCTCGCCTTATCTCAAAAAAAAATCATTGTTTGCTGACAAAGCTGAAAATATGGAAGACCGCAGAGTGCGTGAAGTGCGTGTAGAATTGGATAAAAACAGCAATGTATTGATTGGTAGTAGATTGGAATGTGTAATTGAATTAGGAATTAAGAATTAGGAATTAAGAATTAGGAATTAAAAATTATAAATTAGTAATTATTTTATTAAAACCAATTATAATTTTAATTTTTAATATTTTTTTAATATTTAATTAAATAAAAATTTTGTTAATTTTTAAAATTTAAAATTCTAAAAAACTCTCTCATTTAGCTATTTCTATTCTTCATTCTTAATTCCTAATTTACCTCGTTTCTTAACATATAATTTAAAATTTATTATTCTTCAACTTTTATTCATTCAATTCAAAAAACTATTTATCATTAAAAATTCCCCCTTTGGGGGTTAGGGGGCTTCATTCACCATTTACCATTCACAATTCACCATTAAAAAATATGCTTTTAACCGCATTAAAATTCATTTGGTACGACAAACCAAAATCCATAGGAGCGTTGGCTGGTACATTGATTTCTGTTTTTTTGATAGGACAACAATCAGGTATTTTTATATTTTTAACCAATGGTATGGGAACACTTGTTCGCAATAACAGTGCTTATATTTGGGTTGTGGATAGTAAAACAACCAACGTAAATGCCCTTTCTACAATAGATATGCGACTTTGCAGAGAAATAGAATCCATTAAAGGCGTAAAAAAAGCATATCCATTAGTAGTTGCTGGTGGAAGTGCAAAATTTAACAATGGAAAATCCGCAGGAATGAACATTATAGGCTCACAAGCACCTTATTTTGTGGGTGGCCCTTGGGCAATGGACAAAGGCACAAAAGAGGATATGCTCAAAGAAGGGGCAATTATTACCGATTTTTTTGATACAAAAGCATTAGGAGATGTTGCTTTAGGTGATAATTTTGAGATAAATAACAAAAAAATGTTCCTCGCAGGACAAACCAAAGGCGTAAGAGGTTTTGGGGCAGTTTATGGATTTACTACCATAGAAAGAGCAAGGTATTTAACCAAAATTTCCCCAAATAAAGCAAGTGCTTTTTTGATAGAAAAAGACCCAAATGCCAGCGAAGACGAGGTTATTGCTCGCATTAACGCAAGCATTACAGGCGTAAAAGCGTGGAAAGGTGAAGATTTTGAACGTGTAACTGTAGCAACGGTTTTAGGCTCAACAGGTATCGCAATTTCTATCGGAACATTATTGATTTTCGCAGTAATATCTGGTTTTGTGATAATTGGACTAACATTATACTCCTCTGCAACTGACCGCATCAAAGATTATGGCACGCTCAAAGCCATTGGAGCAACAAATGGTTACATTAGACGACTAATTTTGACACAAGCCTCTGTATTTGCAATCGTTGGTTTTGCGATAGGTTACGCACTTATGGAGGCTTTCAGAAATGGCATTGCAAACGCAGGAACTATCTTTGAATATCCTTTGTGGCTCAAAATTTCTTTCTTTTTCATCACCCTAATTATTGCTTTTGGTGGAAGCCTTTTTGCCATACAAAAAATCACAAGCGTAGAACCTGCACAGGTTTTTAGAGCATAAGAAGGTTTAAGGTTTAAAGTTCAAGGTTTAAAATATTGTGTCATTCTGAAAGAATCTGGCTGTTTAATCCTGTTAATCCTCAAATCCTGAAAATCCTGATTCAGACTTTGGCTGTTTCATTCCTAATTCCTAATTCTTAATTCCTAATTCATAATGAAATATTTTATTTTTATAATGTTATTTTTTATTTCAAAAAATACATTTTCACAACAAAACACCTATACACTTGCACAAGCCATAGATTTTGGGCTAAAAAATAGACAAGATTTAAAAAATCAAAATATCAACGTTGCCATTCAAGAAAATGAAATCCAAAAAATCAAAAGCAAATATATGCCAAAAGTTGATGCGTCTTTGGATATACGTTACAATACCCAACTCCAAACAAGCGTAATTCCTGCTGGGGCATTTGGAGCAGATGCTCGTAATGTGCGTTTGGGAACAGATTTTAATACACTTTTGGGTGTAGGTGCAACCTATGACTTGTATAATCCAAATCTAAAATCAGACAAAAAAATTGCTTTACAGAATATTGAAACTGAAAAATTAAACACCAAAAAAACAGAAATTGACATCAAACACAGCATTACGCAGGCATATTATCAAGTTTTGTTAAATCAAGAAAAACTAAAATTTGCAAAAGAAAATATCCAAAGAACCGCCCAATATCTCCAAGAAGGCGAAACAAAACGCTCAAATGGTACAATTCTACAAACAGATTTGGATAAATTAAAACTTGATAACCAAAATGCACAAATGACCATAGAAGAAGAAGAAAAAAATCTCCTCCTTAGCAAAGAATATTTGGCTAATCAAATGGGAATTTCGCAAAGCGTAGAAATCAGCGAAGATATGAATGTTTTTATTAACCAAAATGCACAAAATCAAATATTAGAAAATAATAAAAATACCTCAAATCGCATTGAAATTCAGCAAGAAAAAGCAAGAATAGGACAATATGAGGCAAATATTTTTAAACAAAATAAAAGCAACTTGCCTGTTGTGAGTCTTTATGGAAATTGGAATATGCAAAATCTAAGCAATCAATTTGAGCCTTATAATACTGATAAATGGTTTCCTTTTAGTTATGTGGGTGCAAAAGTAAATTTTAATATTTTTGATGGTTTTCAACGAAAACACAACAAACAAGAATATCTTTTGAAAATAGAACAAAGCAAAAACACACAAGCAAAACTTCAAAATGATTTTGATTATGAATTAAAAAGTGCTTTAACTGAACTCAAAAATATTTCCCAAAAGCTCCAAATGGCAAAAGAAAATATTGTACTTGCTCAAAAAGTATTGGAAGTGGATAATATTCGCCAAAAAGAGGGCAAAATCACGCCAGCAGAACTCAAAAACACCATTTATTCGCTCCAAACTGCCCAAAATAATCTTTTGGTGCAATATTATAATTTTCTACTTGCAAAATTAAAATACCAAAAAGCGGTTGGGGAATTATAAGAAGTAACAAGATTATTCAAACAGATTTGTTGCAGGTTTTTTTTGTTTCAATGTTAAAAAAAATCTATTTTGCAATTTGTTGCATAATTATTTTTCAATTTAAAAAAACAGCTATTTTTAGAGTTTCCACAAAAATTATTAATTAATAAAAGAGATTAAGAAAACAAATTTAAAAAAAAGAAGTTAGAATATTGACAATAAAAAAAAACATAAATCATAAAATTTCTTAAATTATACATTATTTTAAAAAATTCTTAAATATTTATGTTTAATTTTGCGAATTGTTTTTTTATTTTGTTTCTCAAAAATTTATATTTTTTAAACTTTAAATTTTCCGTTCAAAAATTTAGTTCATTGTATTTTTAAACTTTAAACCTTGAACCTTAAACTTTTGAACCTCTTAAACTTTTTTTGAACTATGTTAATAGAAGCTGGCGAACTTTTGCGTACTATCCAAACCCCTGAAGATTTAAGACGTTTTTCTCCTTCACAACTTAGACAAGTGTGTGATGAATTACGTCAATTTATCATAGACCAAGTGTCTGTATATGGAGGGCATTTTGGGGCGAGTCTTGGTGTGGTTGAACTTTCTGTGGCGTTGCACTATGTGCTGAACACGCCTGATGATATGTTGGTGTGGGACGTAGGACACCAGGCTTATGGACATAAGATTTTGACAGGTAGGCGTGATGTATTCCACACCAATCGTGTGTATGGTGGTATTTCAGGTTTTCCAAAAAGAAAAGAAAGCATTTTTGATACATTTGGCGTAGGACATTCTTCTACTTCTATTTCTGCAGCGTTGGGTATGGCGATTGCTTCCAAACTCAAAGGCGAAAACCGCCAACACGTGGCAGTAATTGGTGATGGTTCTATGACCGCAGGGCTTGCATTTGAGGCAATGAATCACGCAGGTTTTGCAGATGCCAACATATTGATTATTTTGAATGATAATTGTATGTCTATTGACCCAAATGTAGGAGCTTTAAAAGATTATTTGACTGATATAAGCACTTCAAGCCTTTATAATCGTTTTAGAAATGAGGTTTGGCGTATTTTAGGGAAATTTAATAAAATAGGAGGTTTTCAAAAATTAGCTGCCAAAGTAGAACAAATGGTAAAAGGTGCTATTTTGAAACAAAGTAACCTTTTTGAAGCATTGGGTATTCGTTATTTTGGTCCCATTGATGGACACGATATTCAGCATTTGGCAAGTGTATTGGAAGATTTAAAACATATTCCTGGTCCCAAAATCCTGCATTGTGTTACCATAAAAGGAAAAGGCTATGAACTTGCTGAAAAAGACCAAACCAAATGGCACGCTCCAGGCACTTTTGATAAAATCACAGGCGAAATCCACAAAAAAATATACGCTACGCCCCAACCACCCAAATACCAAGATGTGTTTGGACATACTTTGTTAGAACTTGCAGAACAAAATCCTAAAATAATGGGCATTACGCCTGCTATGCCATCAGGTTCATCATTAAATATTATGATGAAAGCAATGCCTCACAGGGCTTTGGACGTAGGTATTGCAGAACAACACGCTGTTACGGTTTCTGCTGGGCTTGCAACACAAGGGCAAACGGTTTTTTGTAACATTTATTCGTCTTTCATGCAAAGAGCTTACGACCAAGTGGTGCATGATGTTTGTATTCAAGAATTACCTGTAATATTTTGTTTGGACAGGGGTGGATTTGCAGGGGCTGATGGCCCTACACATCACGGAGCGTATGATATTGCGTATATGCGTTGTGTGCCTAATATGATGGTTTTTTCGCCAATGAATGAACAAGAATTGCGAAATTTGATGTACACCGTTTCATTAGATGAATTTAAAAACTTAAAAACTGCAATTTCTATTCGTTATCCAAGAGGCGAAGGTGTAATGCCAAATTGGCGTTTGCCTTTTGAAAAAATGGAATTGGGAAAAGGGCGTTTGGTGCAAAAAGGCACTCATAAAAGAGAAGAAAATGGTGGAATTGCGATATTAACGATTGGACACATTGGAAATTACGCAGTAATTGCTTGTGCAGAACTTGCAAAACAAGGCATAAAACCAGCTCATTATGATATGCGTTTTGTAAAACCTTTGGACGAGGAAATGTTACACGAAATTTGCCAAAATTTTGATAAAGTAATCACAGTAGAAGATGGTTGTATTATGGGTGGATTTGGTAGTGCGGTGCTTGAATGGATTGCTGACCACGATTACAACACCAAAGTAAAACGTTTGGGTATGGCGGACAAAATCTATGAACACGGTACGCAAATGGAACTTCATACAGAAGCTGGTTTTTCACCTGCACAAATTGCTCAAGAGGTTAAAAAAATGATGAATGTTGCTATTTTGAAATTTTAAAATTTGGATTTAGAAATTCAAAAATGAATATTTTAATTATAAATGGTGCAAACCTTAATCTTTTGGGTAAAAGAGAACCACATATTTACGGAAATTTATCTTTTGAAGTTTTTTTTGAAACGTTGAAAGATAAATTTTCTAAACAAGGTATCAATTTAT
>JAAFIN010000181.1:0-4398 GCA_013297825.1 Cytophagales bacterium | reverse complement strand
AAAATGTCTGACATTATCATTTATTTTCGTTTAAACCTATAAGGTTTTAAAAACCTTATAGGTTTAGACAACCGACAAATTAATATTTATTGAACACTACTGTTTTAGGAAATAAAAAAACGTTGCGTGTAAAAACACAACGTTTTTTTTGTTTTAGAAAAAAAGATAAAAGTTTGCTTTAATCCACAAAAAAAGCTAATAAGTCTGAATAAGTTTTTTATTTTTACAAAAATTTTTATTCAGAAATTTATTTAAAAATTATGTTAAAAACCATTCTGAAATCTATTTGCCTTTATTTATTCCTCATATTCACTTGGAGTTTCTCCTTATTTGGGGGCTGGGGAGCTTGTTTGGGAGGCTTCTTAAACGCCCAAGAAATTCCAATTGGTTCTTGGAGAACGCATTTTAATTACAATCAAGCAAATGTAGTAGCCAATGACGAAAATAAAAGCTATGTTGCTACCCAAAACGGTTTTTTTGTGATGGATTGGGCAGATAATTCTTTGCAAACGCTTTCTAAAATAGACGGTTTTGCAGGAGGTCAGATTTCTGCACTTGCTTTTGATAATGCAAGCAAAACCTTGATAATTGCCTATCAAAATAGCGAAATTGAGCTTTTGAAAAATAACGAAATCAAAAATATTTCTCTTTTAAAAGATTTAAACACGCCCAATAGCAAAAAAATCAATGATATTTTTGTGTTTCAAAATACTGCTTATCTCGCAACTGACTTGGGCGTGGTATTGATTGACCTCCAAAGGCAAGAAATCAAAGAAACTTACCAAAACCTAAGCCTTACAGGCACAAATTTACCCATTTTTTCGTGTGCAGTTGCCCAAAATAGGCTTTTTTTAGCCACTTCGCAAGGCGTAATAATGGGCAATATGAACGATAATTTATTAGATTTTAATCTTTGGACACGTTTCTCTATTTTGCAGGGCAATATTCCAAACCAAAATACCTTAAAAGTGCAGTTTTTGCAGGAAAAAATCTATGCTTGGCAGAATGGAAATGGACTTTATCAATATGATTTTAATGCAAATTCTTGGCAAAATATTCCTTCGCCCAATATTGCCCTTGTGAATGTGCAGAAAGACGATTCAAAACTATATTTATTAGAAAATGGAACGAGAATTTGGTCAGTAAATAGCCAAAATAACATAGTTCTGGAGAATATTCCGCTTGTTAGGCAAGCAAAAGCCTTAGTTGGTCAAGGTGGAAAATTATACATAGCAGACAATAAAGCGGGTTTTTTGTCCAATCACACAGGACAATGGCAGAAATATAGCCCAAGCGGTACAAATGTAGCCAATTTAGGAAGAATTTATTATCAAAATGAAAAAATAACCGCTACCACAAGAGGATTTGATGCGAATTTTACCGCAAATGCTGATATTTTGGGCGTGGATTTTTTTAAAAATGGGCAATGGACAAGCCAAGATTTTGGACAAAATGTAACTTTAAGCACTTTTAGGGATATTTCAGGAATTACTTACCAACAACAAGAGCAAAGTTATTACATTTCTACCTTTGGAAAAGGAATTATGAAGCTAAAAAATGATAATTCTATAGAAATTCTTAACCAAAGTACCCAAAACACCACATTAAACACAGATTTGAACGGAAATCTAAACATTGCAGACATCACAACTGATAGAAATGGTAATATAGCAATGATTCAAAATGGAAATGTCGCAAGAAATCTGCACATAAAACGCAGAGATAACACGTGGATTGCCTTCCCTGCGTTAAATATGGGTTTATTTCAAGGAAAAAAAATATTTATAGACAGCCAAAACTACAAATGGGCGATACTTTCGACTACAAATGGCGCATCAATTTGGATAGTTGATGACCGCCAAAACCGTCAAAGGGTGCTTTCTACGCTTCCAAATCAAGGAAATTTCCCTGATGCCAATGTAAATACCATTGTTCAAGACCTTGAAAATCAATATTGGATAGGAACAGACAAAGGCGTGGCAATATTAAGCAACGCAGGCAGACTTTTTGATGGAAATATTAACTTTTTTACCCCAATTTTTGAAAATAGACCGCTTTTAAGGACTGAAAAAGTACAGATTATTGCGGTAGATGGCGGAAATAGAAAATGGATAGGCACACAAAACGGAATTTGGTTATTTAATGCAGATGCAAGCGAGGTTTTGGCGTTTTTTGATACAAAAAATAGCCCACTTCCAAGTAATAATATCTTGGATATTTGTATAGAACAAAGCACAGGCGAGGTTTTTATATTGACAGATGCAGGTTTGATGTCGTATCGTAGCAATGCAACAAGTGCAACCACAGATTTTGGCAATATAAATGTATTTCCTAACCCTGTTCGCCCTGATTTTGTGGGAAATGTAGGCATAAGCGGACTCGCAGAAAACAGTACTGTCAAAATAGTAGATGGTGCAGGGCGATTATTTTATGAAACAAAGGCAAACGGTGGTACTGCTTCGTGGAATTTGCGTGATTATAACAATGTTTTGGTAGAAACAGGCATTTATTTTTTGTATTGCACTGACGCACAAGGTGGAACAAGCGTGGTAAAAAAAATTGCGGTGGTAAAGTAGGTTTAAGGTTCAAAGTTTAAGGTTTAAAAAAAATGCAAAATAATTCACAAGTCCAAAAAGGTTGGATAATATATGATTGGGCAAATTCTGCACACGCAACGGTGATAGTTTCTACAATATTTCCTGTTTATTATGAAAATATCATCAAAAACCTAAGCACCAATACCCAAAAAACCATATTTTTATGGGGTATAGAATTTTCAGGCAACATACTGTTTAGTTATATGGTAGCCATTTCATTTTTGGTAGCTGTATTTTTGCACCCATTTTTGAGTGTATTGGCAGATGAAAGTGGCAGAAAAAAGGCGTTTATGCGTTTTTTTGTGTATTTAGGAGGAACAAGCACGCTTGGATTGTTCTTTTTTACCAAAGAAAATTTGCTATTTTCTATGTTTTTGGTGATGCTTTCTTTGATAGGTTTTAGTGGAAGTTTGGTGTTTTATAATGCGTATTTACCGCAAATAGCCACGCCTGACCAGTATGACAAATTAAGTGCAAAAGGTTATATGTGGGGCTACATAGGCAGTGTTTTGCTTATGGTGCAAAACCTTAGTATGTTGCTTGCTCCTGGTTTGTATGGTGGTATGAGCGAAGGATTTGCTTGCAGACTTTCGTTTGGATTGGTAGGTTTTTGGTGGTTGATTTTTGGACAATACAGTTTATATCTTTTGCCAAAAGATGAACCAAAAAAAATAGAAAATTTTACCAAACAGACTTTCCAAAAATTAAATGAAATTATCAAAGAAATTAGTGAAAATCGCTCAATGACTATATTTTTATGGGGATTTTTCTTTTATAATATGGGTTTGCAAACTGTAATGTACATTGCAGGTATATTTGGAGAAAGCGAATTACACATAAAAGGCGGTATTTTGATTGTTACGATTTTATTAGTGCAGATTTTGGCAATAGTTGGAGCATATTTTTTTGCTTTTTTTTCCAAAAAATATGGCAATGTAGCGGTTATATTTTGGGCAACAATCTTGTGGATAGGCGTTTGTTTGAGTGCGTATTTTATCAATCAGACAGGTTTTTTTGTGCTTGCGATATTCATTGGGTTGTTAATGGGAGGAATACAATCATTGTCAAGAGCTACTTTTGCCAAATATTTACCTGAAAATACCTCAAAAAGAAATGCGTATTTTGGTTTTTATGAAATAACTGATAAATTAGGCATTGTACTTGGTACATTTTCTTATGGATTTATCGCCCAAATGACAGGTAGCGTGAGAAATAGCGTAGTAGCTTTGGCTATATATTTTTTTGTTGGGGCAATTTTTTTATTTTTTTTAAAAACCACCAAAAAAATTTAGGAAAAAAAAACAGGAAGAAAATACAAAATACTTTTTTATCTAAATTTATACAAAATACCAATAAGATTTTTAAAATAAAATCTAAAAATTGGTAAAAACATCAAAATTTTTTGAAAAAAGAAAAAAATCCGTGAAAATAATGTCATTTTCAAAGAACTTTGTTATTTGTAAAATCTGTGTTCTAAAATGTGTTCATTTAAAGAACCCTAATAATTATAAAATAATCTTTACCAAAAAATTCAAAAAATATTCTTATATTTGCAATAGATAATTTTTTTCAAAAAAACTGTATTCCAAATAAACTAAGGCACAATTTGTGTTTCTGAATAATATGTTTTACGACAAAAATTTATGTATTTATGCTTATGAACACAATTTCTTTGTATTTTTCTTTAAATTTTTCTTTCTGTTATAGATATTATTTTGCATTTTATATTGCTTTATTTTTAATGCTTTTTTGTAAAAATTCATATAGTCAAAATGTAAAAAAAAACTATATGGTGGATTAC
>JAAFIN010000180.1 GCA_013297825.1 Cytophagales bacterium | reverse complement strand
AACGTGAGCCTGATGTATTAAAAATGGTAAATTTCCCAAATGAACCACACAAAAATTATATTTTGCAAATTGAATTTCAAACATTGAATAATGATGAAATGCAACAAAGAATGATGGAATATTATGCCATTTTGCACCGAAAACACAAAGTTCCTTTGTTACAATTTGTCATTTATATTGGGCATAAAAAAATGGAAATGCAAAATGAAATTCGCCACAATGATATTTCATTCAGATATAATTTATTCAATATGGAAACCATAAATTACAATGATTTTCTTGTTTCAGATATTCCAGAGGTGGTTATGTTGGGTGTTTTGTCAGGTTTTGGACACGAAGAAAAAGAGGTAGTTTTAGAAAAACTTTTGGATAGAATTGTTACACTTTCTACCACACTTCCACGTTATAAAAATACAAACATTAAGGACAAATTCGTAACACAATTTAGCGTTTTGTCCAAAGTAAAAAAATTACATCACTTTATCCCCCAAATTCTTAAAAAAATGGCACTAATTTTTAACATTGAAGATGACGAGTTTTATAAACAAGGCGTTAAAGAAACATTTGAAAAAATGAGCTTGGAGAAAAAATTAGAAAAAGAACAACTTATTCAAGAAAAAATCCTTAAAGCTCATCAATCAGGCATTGATATAAAAATGATTTCAAATATTTTTGATGTCAGCATTGAAGAAGTAAAAAAAATCATTAAAAATGCGAAGTAAGTTTTTTACTTTATACAACAAAATTACCTCAAAATTTGACTTTTGAGGTAATTTTTTCTGAGAATTTTTGTGGAAAAAGAAATAACTATGTCATTGTGTAGAAGTGTATTCTACAAAAATTGTCAGACAATTATTTTTTTATGATACCAAATGTGTAACAAGGTTATTTATCAATAAAACGTGGGTTTATAGTTCTCAAAGGTACATTTTCATAATTAGGTTCAGTTTCTGAATAAGCACTATTGAGTAATTGTGCGGTACTAAAAGTCCAAGAATCATGTTCATTTTGAGTAACTTGCATAGTTTGAATATCTTGCACAATTTTAAGATTTCGTAAAATTTGTAACAACAAAATGCTGTCTTTATCTTCTACACTAATTTGATAGGTTTGCATACGATTTTTGTTTTATTTTTTAACGAAAATAGATAAAAATTATTATTTATCTGCTTACAACAAGACTTGTAATGTTTCTAATTGTTTTAGCTATTTGGTTTTGTTGGTTTTCATAAAAAGTAAAAAAAACTATTTATCAACCAATTTATCTATAATTTTCTGTAAATTTTCATTGTTTTTTTGCAAAACTTCTAATTGTTTTTGTAAGTCTGTGATGTGATTTTGATATGATTGACGTTCTTTGTCAAATTTTATTGTGTGATTATATTGCTTTCCATTTTTGCCATTTATTTGTGCATTTTCTCTTACATCTCCTAAAATAATAATTGGGTTTTTCTCCTCAAAAAAAGTCTTAATATCTACTTCTAAGGCTTTTGCGATTTCTCCTAAGCGTGAAAGGCTGATATCACTCTCATCACGTTCTATTTTGGCGTAAGAATTAGTTGTAATTTTCAGAATTTCTGCTACATTTTCTTGTTTTAAGCCTCTTGCTTCCCTTATTTTAGCAATTCTTTTTCCGAGTGTTGTCATTGTAAGTTTGGGTTATAGTAAATGTAAGTTTGAGTTATAGTAATTGCAAGCGAAAAATTTTAGATATAAAACAAAATTAAAGAATTTTGCAAAAAAACAAACTATTTTATTTCTTTTGTTTTTTGTATAATATTTCTTTTTTTTAATTTCTAAAAATTTTCATTATCATGAAAAAACCTTCTTATTTTTACATAATATCAAATCTTTTTTTGGTATTGTGCATTATTTATTTTAATCTAAATTTTTTATGAAACAACTCTTTATTCTATTCTTTTTTTATTGTCTAAATACCCTTAAGTTATTTGCTCAAAATAATGCGGATAGTATTTTAAATAAATCATTTTCATTTTACAAAAAAAATGAAAATGGAAATATGAGGTTTTCTTTGAAAATGAAACAAAGCAATATTTCCGATACTTTTTTTTACAAAGCTCAAGCTATTTTTCAAAAAAATAAAACGAATAAACCTTCTGTTTTTTTAGACATTATAACCAAAGAAAGAAATCCAAAAGAAATTTTTATAAAAAGAAGTATGCACGAAAATAAAAGCTATTTTGTTGATACAATAAATTTAATATATGATGTAGACAAAAGGAATGTTTTTGAGGAAAATGTTTGGTTTCTAAATGAAATTCCAATCATAAAAACTGATAATTTTTTTGAAAAATTAAAAAAAACAAAAATAAATTTACAAGAAAATGAGAATTATTTTATCTTAAAAAACAAAAAACAAGAAATTTTTGTAAATAAAAAAAATTATCAAATTGAAAAAATAATTATTCAGTTTAAAAGTGAAGATGGTATAGAATACCGAATTTATGAAATCATATCACAAACTTATAACCAAAATATCTATCAAAATCCTGAGTTATATATCATAAAAGACCCAAAATATCTAAAAATACAAGAAGAAAAAGAATTTTTGGAGATAAAGACAAAAGCCCCAAATTGGAAACATATTTCTGTGCAAAACCAAGATACTTTAACTTTATCACAATTTAAAGGTAAAGTAATTGTATTAGATTTTTGGTATGCCTCTTGTCCTCCTTGTTTGGAATCTTTTCCCATACAAAAGAAAATATATGAAAAATTTAAGGATAAAAATGTTATTTTTATTGGAATGGCTTTAGAAACTGATAAAATTCTTGTATCAAAATTTTTAAATAAATATTATGGTGATACTTCTTATTTGAATGTGCTTTGCACTGACCAAACGATAAAAGATTATAAAATAATTGGTTATCCCTCCTTTGTAATTATTGATAAAGAAGGCAAAATTTCCTACAATCATACAGGCACTTATTCAATGGAAAAAAAACTTATTCAAAATATTGAAAATGCTTTAAAAAAATAAAATACCTTTCCTCCATTGTTTGGGTTTAGAAAAATGCAAGCACAAAAGCAAAAAAATAACTTTCCCCTGAAAACTGCATTTTTCGTTACTGACAACAAACTACATAAAAAAAATCCTCCAAAAGTTAATTTTTGGAGGATTTTTTTATTGTTTTTTGTGTGCGTCATTTCGCAGTTTTTCAAGTGTAATTTCGTCCAATTTTGCTACCATTTTAGTTGCTTTTGCTATTTTTTCTGCGAAGACTACATACCCATCAATTTTTTTTAGGTTGGAATTAATGGTAATATTGGTATTTTCAAATATATTTTTCATAATTATTTATAAAATTTAGATTTTTTGTAAAAGAAATCCATCATAATTTGTATTTTTTTTGAATGTAATCCATTCATCATTTTTAAATCCTAAAATTGTAAATTGTGTAACCACTTCATCATAATATAAATTGATACCTATTTGATAAAGCCTTGTTCTTACAGCATTGCTGCCTTGCATAAGTACCCAAGCATTAGGATAACGTTCTGTGAATTGATAAATTGTAGAGGCAACTGTAGCCAATACTTTGTCCCTGTCCCCATTATTACTTTTTACTGTATCACTTAGTTCACCTGTTTGTATATTTTTATCTCCAAAACCTAAATTATATATGGGTAATATTTGGTCTATTAGCTTGTTATAAATGACTACTTTTTCTATATTTCCTTGTGTGCCTTCACTCGTAAATTCAAAATATACGAGGTCAGGTGAGCTTTTTAGCTCGTATTTTTCTAAATTCATATTATTATTTTTGTACAAAAATATAAAATATCCACAAAAAATAAAAATATTTCCCCTATTTTTTGTCTTTCATTGGTGTTACCATGCAAAAAAATCTGTTCCTTTATTATCAACAACATAACACATAAAAAAAACCACTTCAAAAATCAAATTTTGAGGTGGTTTTTTATTTTTCAAATAAACCTATTTTTTCTTCAAAACAACTTGTTCCTGTTGTTTTGCTACGATTTGAGCGTAGAAATCTTTAAGCATTTTGTATTCTTCAGGTTCGTACAGTGAGCGACCAATGCTAAGTTTGCTTACAAGTTGGATTTTATTTTCGCCTATTTGTTGTGTTGCAAATTCAAAACGTAGAGAATTATCTTCTGACTTAAGTTTTAGATTTTTTGGCAATTCATCTACTTTGTAGCCATCAGGAATGGTAAAAGTAATATAATAATTTTCGTCTTTGGTAAAATTATAATCAATTTGGTATTTACGTTTCTCTTGTTTGAAAGGATTTTCTTTCATACCATAATCCAACATAGGCGAAAGGTAAATCACATCACCATTTACTTGTGCTTTATCAGCGATTTCTACATTGCTTTCACCTTCAAGAGCTTTATCAAATTCTTTGAGGTTTTTGTAGGTGTATTTATTGAATTTTTTGTTGGCAATTTCTTTGTCTTTTTCAGCATCTTTGGTTTCAGCAGAAGCGTCTTTTGCTTTGCCTGCTTGTGCATCTTTTTGTGCTTTTATGGCAGTTTTTCTGCGTTTTACACCTTCGTATCCCAAGAATTTTCCTATGGATTTTCCTTTAATAACACCATCTTCGCCAAGTGCGAGATTGTCAATTACTGTGGTAGAGGATTTTGTAAATTTGCGTGTTTGGAGAGGCAACCAATCAAATTTTTTTGGCTCAAAAATCAAATAACCTACACCATTTAATGCGTCAGCATCAATCATATCAATTCCATACATTGGGTCAGTAGCATCAAGCAAATAGTTTTCTTGTGCAGAAAGTTCTACATAAACCACCACATAATTAAAAATGCCTGTGGTTGGTGTTCCAATATTTACCCTGCCACCATTGCGAGTGCGTACTAATACAGGATATGCCTTGATTTTTGCTTCTTGTAGCATTGCCAACAAAAGCAAATTTATAGCACCCACATTGCCTGTTTTTTTATCCATTACTTCTTTTATGGTTTTGTCAGTTCCCCAACCCAAGTCATCATCATGTGTAATTGTATTTTTTACATAATCAAAAATTACACTTATACGTTCTTTGGTAGTGGTTTTATCTTTTACAAGATTTTCTAAAATGTCTTTTATGGCATTTCTTTTAGTATAATATCCTGTAAAAAAATCAGCTTTCAAAAGATTTTCTGATATTTCAGCCCAATTTGCGGTATAAGGTTGATACACACGATTGCGATAACCACCTTCCATTCTGTATTCTATTTTCATCACATAATCATTGATTGAAGCCATAAAAGCCTCTCTTTTGAAAGCAGGCACATTTTTTAATGCCCATCTATTGCTCATAATGCTGTAATCATATTTTTGTCCATCTACTACCGTAAAATCGTCCTTTTGAGAATTTTCTTTTATCTCAAAAGGTTGGTCTACTTGTGGAAGATGTTGGAATACAAATAAATTTGGGATTGCGGTTCTAAATTCGCTCCATTCTACAGGTATGTCTTCTTGAAAATTCCAAGTTGGGATATAAGTAGAATATGCAGATGTTTTTTCGTATTCGTATTCAATGACAGAACCTTCTTTGGTATTAGGAATAGTAAATTTGATTTCAGTGGTATATTTATCCATTTTTTTCTCAAAAATACCACTTTTATCAAGTTTAGTTTTTTCCACTTTACCATTTACCATATTGTAACAATATGCTTTTAGCCCTGTTATATTTTCGTCTTTGTTATAATAAAGCGTAACAATCGCCCTTTCCATTCCTTCTTTTTTAAGAATTTTGATGCGTTTTTTGAAATCATATTGGGTGTGCATATTATTTGCATAAGTGATTTCGCCATATTTGCATAACACCACTGCACCAGCATCTTTGTCTTTGGGGTATTCAGTCATTTTTACCAAATCCTCTTTTACATCACCTATTTTCATAGGTGCTTTTTGGGCGAATAAGCCCCCCATTCCAAAAAATAAGAGGAAAAAGCCCCCCAACCCCCAAAGGGGGAGTGAATACAAGAAGTTGAAATTTTTAGAATTAGTTTTTGAAAGATTATTTTTCATTGATTATTATTTTAAAAAAGTTGAAATAAAGATTTTAGCACGCAGATAACACGAATTGAGCGGATTAAAACGGATTAACAGCCAAACAGCCAGATTCTTTCAGAATGACAAATTTGAATGAAATGGGCAATCGTAAGTATTGCCCCTACTTTTGAACTTTTTGAACCTTAAACTTTGAACCTTAAACTTTTTATGTTCCTTTTACACAAACAATTTTAGTGTTGTCTGCTTTTTTCACATTTTTAATAAATTCGTTGAGTTCTTTTGCTTTTTCTTTTGAATAATGCCCTTTTTTCATCATAAATTGTCGTGTATAAGTGATTTTACCTTGTTCAGCTTTTATTTGACTTTTATATTCGCCAAAAGGAGAAGTTATTTTTACGTCATTGGTTGTGCCTTCAATATGATATTTTTCAGGCAAATAATAGGTAATTGTATCATTATCTGAAAAATCAATACCTTTTAGAAAAATATCTTCTTTGCGATTTTCATCTACTTCTAATTTTTCATCAAATTTATTAAGTAAATTTGGGGTAATAAAAAGCCTTTTTCCTGTGCGTGGAAAGATGTTGCGAGCTTTAAGTTTTCTTTTTTGGGCAACTTCTGGAATAAGGGTTTTTTTGAGGTCAATTTTAAATTCAGATAATTCAAAATCAGGTAGAGGTGTATTTTCATTTACCCATTTTCTTTGTGTTTCAGGAGCTTTTTCTGCAATGTGCATCAAATGGTTTGTTTCGCAAGCTCTGCCCCTGTATGTTGTGGTAGCATCTATTTCGCCTTCACCTGCTTCATTTACTTTGATGATGGCGTTGGTATTTTGGGTATTATCAAGAGCAGTATATTTTTTGGTATGAACTACTTTTCCGCCATTTTCGGTGGTAATAAGCACATTTCTATCATCAGTAAAATCACCAATATAGCCAAAAGGAGCATTTTGGCTGGTACATTCTACCCAAACAGTGTCTTTTTCCATTGGAATACACAAAAAAGCGTGGTTAAAACGTGGGCTTGGGAATTTTTCATCTACTACCACATCTCTGCTGTCATCACCTGCATTTACAAGTGAATAATGCGAATCAATTCCCACAACTTTCAAAAGGCTTTTGGTGTAATTGGTAAGTGCTTTGCAGTCACCATAACCTTTTTTATCCACTTCCTGAGCGGGCATAGGTTGCCAACCACCAATACCCAAACCAATAAACATATAACGAGTGCGAGATTGCATATATTCATACACTTTTTTGGCTTTTAAAAATTTGGTAGGTTCATTTGCTACCAATTTTTTGATTTCTTCTTGTGTAGCTTGTGGCACAATATCACGTTCTTTGCGAAGGTCATTGTTAAATTTACCATAATCTTCCCAAGTTTGGAACTTGCCTTCATAACCTTGTACCTCAAATTCTGACGGAGCAGTTTGTACCCAAGGAGCTTTTGCATTCCAAGGCAAACCATACGTTTCTAATTTGGCAGTTGGAACATTGTTTAATTCCCACAAATACGTATCTTTACCATCTTTTTGGCTTTTTTTGCACGCATTAGAAAAATTATTTTCTTTGTAACGTAATTTTAATTCTTTTGGACTAATGACTAAAAGAGAGCTTTTTTCTACCCCAAATTTTGGACTTTCCTGTGGTACAAACATAGGATAAAACATAAGGTTTTTGCTGGTGGTTTCATACTCAAATTCAATCGTATAAGGATAATTTCCATACGAAAACCTTGCAACTTTTACATGGCTATCTGATACAAATTGAAGTCCATCAGTTGCACCTGTTTCATAAATATCAGATTTTTTAAGTTTTGAAACCACTTTACCATTGGCATCATAAAGTTTGCCATCAAGGTTTTTGATTTTGGTTAATTGGTCAAAAGAAACGACACATTGCGATTCGCTGTCGCCATCTTTGTTGAAAATTGTGCAAACATAACGGTATTTGGTGGTTGCGGTGCCTTTGTCTTTGATGTCAAAAATAGTTTCTTGCAAGCGGACAACTGCATCAGCACCACTTTTAAGATTTGGGTCTATTTTTGCCACACTAAAATCTTCTTTTTGGGCAAATAAATGACTTGATTGGGTGAGAAATAAACCCAATACACTCAACATAAATTGAGAAAAAAAATGAAATTTGAACATAGATTAAATTAAGGTAAAAGTAATCAAGTATCAGATGTAAGTATGAAAATACAAAACAACTAATAAACAAAGGTTATTTTTTAAATGACAAGCGAAAATTTTAATTTTTTTTTGATTTTAATGCAATTTTTTTATCAAAAAAAACGTGCAAATTTATATCACGATTTGAAATTTTGCAAGATTAAAAGCCTTTTTAACAGAATTAGAGGATTTTATATAAAAAAAACCGATATTATTACACAATCATAAAAAGGCAAAATAATTTTTTTTTAATAGTATAAAATTATGATATATTAAAAATTATTTTATTAAAATATTTTAAAATAACATTTTGTAATATTCAATAACCATTTTTATATTTAGATAACGACAAAATATTTTAGTATTTTTTATTACCTTTTCAAAAATACCTTAACTTTTTGAATTTTTATGAATAAAATTTTACGTGAAGTTCGCAATAATATCTTATACAATTTGGTTGATAAGTACTTCTGCAAAAATAAAGTTACATTTGAAAAATTTAAAACCTATTAAAAATTCGCTTCAAATAACTGAAATCTATTTTTTAAAAAAATGATTTGTAACATTTATTTTGCGTTGGTACTTAATACACCAAATATAACTCAACAAAAATCTGGAGAAATCGTAGCGTTAAGCCAAAAAACGGTAAGATATATACTTTCTAAAAGAAACAAGCCAAAAGTTGTAGCTAAAAAACTTTGTCGTGTTCCGCTTTTGAGTGAAGAACAAATATCAACACTTCCAAATTTTTTACTTCAAGGGACATTACATTATGGTCTTGAAGGAGAATATTGGACACAAGAAAGGGCAAAATATGTGATAGAACAAGAATTTAAAGTTTGTTTTAGTACCAAGCAAGTGGGTTGTATTCTTAAAAAAATATGCTGGACATTACAAAAGCCTCAAAAAAAAACATTAAACAAAACCCAGAAAAAGTAGAAAAATGGAAAAAAGAGGAATTGCCCAAATTACAAGAAAAAGCAGAACAAGAAGGTTATGAAATATTTTATCACGATGAATCCACGCTACAACTTTGTCATAATATCATTAAAACTTATGCTCCAAAAGGTGAAACGCCTATTTTAGCTTTACAAGATACAAAAGGTATCAATATTTTTGTTTAGTAAGTTGTATCAGTCCAAAAGGGGACAGTTTTTTTCAAATAAGACCCCCTTATTCACTGAATTTAACCCTGATGAACTTGTTTGGGCTAATTTAAAAAGAGTACAAATTCCAAATAGGTTTGCTAAAAACAAAACAGAACTTACTGAGATTGCTAACATTGGAATGAACAATATTAAAAATAATCCTCAATTAGTTGCTTCTTTTTTTAATGATACTAATTTTTATTTTACTAAGTAATTTTGTCGTTATCTGAGTACAACAGATTTTTTACAAAAACAATTACTTTAAATTTAATAAAACCACAAAAAAAAATCCATTTTTCTTTTCACAGAAAAATGGATTTTTTGCATTTCATTCCTAATTCTTCATTTTTAATTCTTAATTACATTCACCCTAATTCCCTCCGAATGACTTGAAAATTCTGGGGCATAAAGGCATTGAATTGTGGTAATGCCATTTGAAAAATCTCCTGCTTGTGCCACACGTAAATCATATTGAAAAACATAAGTACCTTTTGGCAAATATCCAATAAAAAAGTTCGTTGCAACATCACGAGTACTTTCATAATAATATAATCCATCTTGATATTTGGTTTGTGAAATCACATTTGTAGGCTCAAAACCAGAAGCTCGCATATCTTTCAAATGCACATATTCCATATTTCTATCCACACGAATTTCAATACGAACTTTTACCAAATCACCAACTTTCAGCATATTATTTGGTGTAATTTCAGTTAAAATGTTGCCTCTGTCAGATGGTTTTTCAATGAAAAGCTGTTTTTTAATTTTTAGAGGAGTTTCTGATGGGGTGATTTTGTCTAATTGCTCAAAATATTGCCAATACATTGCTCCCCAACTTACCCCAATATCTTCTTTTTTGACGGTGATATTTCCCATTTCGGAAGTGATTTTTTCTTTTGGAACATTCACTTTATAATAACCTGTTCCTGCTTCCACTTGCGGACTGTCTTGTGCTGGTGTGATGTTTTGGTTGTTTAAAGAAACCTGCACCAATTTATCACTTGAAAGCCAATTTTCACCTTGCAAAAGCAAAGCATAACAAGCCTCTGCAGTTGCACGTGTGGTTTTCCAATCTGTGGTTTGTTTTTGTTTGATAAGCCAAGTTTTCAAATCATCAACTGCTTTGTCATCTTTTGCCACTTCTGAAAAAAATTCAATCATTAAAGCCTGTGTTTCAATAGGTGCTTCATACCAATAATATCCAGTTTCTTGTTTCCAATACATTCCCATTTCTTCTTTGTTGAGGCTTTTTTCTCTCAAAGATTTCAAAATTTTATTTGGTGTTGTGCTATCTGAAAGTCTGTGCAATGAAAGCCCAATCATTGCCTGACCACTCAAATTGAATGAAAGCCAATATTTTTGAGTTTGTCCTTTGTAATATGAAAATGCAGTTTCTGTTGATTTATCAATTTTCCAATCATTGATGAAAAAACTTCTCATATACAAATATTGCAACTGCAAATATCCAATATGTTGGTCTTCCATTTTTAATTTGTATTGTTTGCAATATTTTAAAAGTTCTTCATAATCT
>JAAFIN010000018.1 GCA_013297825.1 Cytophagales bacterium | reverse complement strand
GCCAAAAAAACTGCAATTTGCGTACCCAATACTTTCAAAATTGCATTAGGAAGATACCCAATCTGCAACAAAAGCATAAGTTCAGGCTTTGCCTCTGCAAGCATTACATTAAATTGTAACACCATTATCACAAAGGCAAGCAACATAAACACAAATCCAACACTTCCAAGCACCACCATAATAATCTGAACAATGCCTCCTGTTTGAGCAATCAGCATTTTTTGTTCGTTGGTTGCGTAATTTTTTTTAGCGAAATAATCCGCAATTTTTGTATCAGCAGGATTTTTTACTTTTACGACCAAACGTGCAGGATTGGGTTCTTCGGTGCTTTGTCCTATGTTGGTATTTGCCCATTTCATAAAAGAATTTGGGACAAGAATTGTAGAATATCTTTGTGTAAAACCCACAATACGAGCTTTAAATTGTTGTTTTATGGATTTTCCTGCGATTTGAACATTTACCGCAACAAGTTTGGCAGTTCCTTCCGAAATTTGAGGCATATTTTTGCCCAAAGCATACCCAAAATTATATAAATCCAACATTTCCCTTGCCAAAATAATTGGTATTACTTCGTCATTGGGTTTCCATTTAAAGCCTTTTGGCACTTCGTCCAAATATTCATCTTCCACACTCTCAAAAAATAATTCAGACATAAAACCCACTTCTTTTGCATAAGCAACCACGCTGAATTGATTAGGCGTAAAAACACCAATTTTTTCCACAAAAGGCTGTGTTTCTAATTGTTTAATTTCTTCTTTGGAAAAATCATTTTTTTGCATAAAAAATGTACTTCCCATAGACACCTGTTTTCCGATTGTGATGTATTCAGAGGCGTTATTTTTTTGGTTTAATGCTTGTTGAATTTGTGTGTGAATATGCACCGAAATTAACACCAAAAAAAGCCCAACGCCAAGCCCAACACCAGAAAATATTTTTTGGAAAATAGATTGTTTTTTCTGAAATATTTTTTTTAAAATCATTCGTTTTTTTAATTTCTTTGTCTATATTTTTTGATTTTTTTTAAATTTAGCTTATTTTTGTTAAAAATACATCTATCATAAACGTATTTTTTACTGACATCTAATTTCTGATAACTTTTTATTTAATTTTGGCAGTTTTGTATTTTTACTGACACCTGATTCCTGATAACTTTTACCTTATAATCATACAAAAATAACCAAAAAAAATGAAATTTTTGTTGTTGAGCATATTTTTATGGGTCAATCCGCTTACATTCGTTGCAGAAATGAATGTTATGCGAAAAGATTTGGAAATGTTGTTCCAAAAACAACGTTATGACCTTGCAGAACAAAAACTTAATGCACTTCTCAAAGATTATAAAAGCGAAACAAACGAAGTTTATTTGAATTTGGCACATATTTATTTTTTGAAAAAAAATAAGGAAAAAGCACTTTTATATTATGATAAAGTATTGCAAAATGCAAACGCTGAAATTCAAAGTATTGCATTTAATCAGCTTGGTTATATGAGTGCTTTGAGGCAAAATCTTCCTGAGGCGTTACAACTTTTCAAGGAGGCAGTAATTCGTTATCCTAATAACCAAGATGCACGTTATAATTATGAATTGATTTTGAAAGTTATTGCAAAAAATCCGCAAATTTTTCAAAATAATACCAAAAATAATATTGCAAATCCTAATAATTCAGATACTTTAACCAAAATTTCACGCCTAAATCCTAATATACAAGGCAACGAACAAGGCGAAAAAGCATCTGCACAAGGCACAAAAATATCGGAAAATGGGGCATCTCAAAAAAATATGCTTAGTAAAGAAAAAGCTGAAAATATCCTCCAAACACTCCGAAACCAAGAAACACAATATCTCCAACAAAAACAAAAAAATATTAAAAAAATTAACCCAAATCACGTTGGATTGCCTGAATGGTAAGAATAATTATGAATTATAAATTATGAATTATAAATTATGAATTAAACAGCCAAATTCAATGTTAAATGAAATAACAAACAAAGTATTTTGTTTTTTTGAGTATTAGGGTTTTTTAAATGAAATCTAAAAATTGATGAAAAACATCAAAATTTTATAAAAAAAGAAAAAAATCTGTGTTCTAATATGGTTTCATTTAAAGAACTCTAATGTAGCACACATTTATTGTGCTGTATCATTTTTTTCTTTTTCCAAAAAAATTGTTAGATAACCATTTTAATTTTTGTGTGTTGAAAAAAAATCACAAATTTTCTATAAAAAAATGTCGCAATGTTCCATTTCTATCTTCGCTGGTAGTTTCCAAAATGACTTTTGCATTTTTTGGTAAAATGTTTTCTTGATTTGCGTACATTGTTGTCCAAAATTCTCCTGTTGCAACCACCTCAAATTTTTGTAAATGATGTAATTTTGCTAATTTTTCTTCTCTGTGGTCAGTAATGATATAAAGCTGAAAAGCATTTTTGTATAAAAAAGTAATACTGATGTTGCAATGTTTGCAATGCAAAAGAAAATCTGCCATTTCGTCCTCCCTCAAAAACTGAAAATTTGGGTTTTCAAATTTTATCAAAATTTGATTTTCTTTTGTCATAAGGCTCATAAATTGCGTTTCATTCGCTTGATGACTGATACAAGTTCCTCTGTTTTCTGGGTTAAGATAAGATTTTACCCAAAGCGGAATATCTGCTTGGCGTAACGGTGAGAGGGTTTTTGGGTGAATAACTGACGCACCGTAATACGTCATTGTAACCGCTTGCGTATAAGTAAGATTGTCCCAAAGTTTTGCAAAATCAGGGTATTTTTTGGGGTCAGCAGAAAGCACACCTGCGACATCTTTCCAAATAGTGAGTTTTTGAGCTTGTAAGCAACTCGCAAAAATAGAGGCAGAATAATCAGAGCCTTCACGCCCCAAAGTTATCATATCTTCTTTGTTGGTACTTCCTATAAAACCCTGTGTGATAACGATTTTTTGCCCAAGAATTGGCTTTAATTCCTTAATATTGGTTTGGGTAATTTCCCAATCAAGATGTCCTTCTCTGAATGTTTCATCAGTTTTTATCATCAGGCGAGCATCTATCCACGTGAGAGGCAATTCAGGTAATTGATATTTTAGGATTTCAGCCATTATTTTTGAGGAAATAATTTCCCCAAAACCCACCAAACTATCATACGCTTTATCTCTGTTGTAAGCAATATTTGGCAATTTTTTTAAAATAATATCCAATTCTTGGGTTATGTTTTCAAAAAAATTTTTACTCAATTCTTCTGAAACAAAAAAATCCAAAATGTTTTTGTGATAATCCAAAAGCTGATTTTTGGGTGTTTCAAAATCATTTTTTAACCAAAAATTCGCTAAAATATTTTCCAAAGCATTGGTGGTTTTGCCCATAGCAGACACGACCAACAAAAGCGAATTTTGTGGATTATTTTTTTTATAATTTTTTATAATTTCTATTACTTTCTCAATATTTTGAGGCGAACTTACTGACGCACCTCCAAATTTATAAACTTCCATAGGAACAGTTTAAGGTTTAAAAGTTTAAAGTTTAAAGTTTAAAGTTTAAAGTTCAAGGTTTAAGGTTCAATTTGTATTTAATCCTGCTAAGAAATGTATAAATCCCAATGTGGAATATGTTTGTTTGACGTTTCACAAGCATAAATGCCTGTGCTATACATAAAAATACAAAAATATGTACAGAATAGGCATTTATGCCTATTTTTAAAAGTTTTAATTTGTATTTAATCCTGCTAATCCTAAAATCCTGAAAATCCTGCTCTTATTTGGCTGTTTCATTCATCATTTAACATTCAACATTGTTATTTCTTTCTCCAAAAGAAAAACACACTTTTTAATGTTTCAAAAAAAGTTTTTTTGTCTTTTGTGTTACCATTTTGTTTTTTCTTTTTTCCTTCATCTTCTCCATAATACCCACCATCACCATAAACACCATAATACCCACCATAAGTACCATAACCGCCATAACCACCTTTTGTATATTTAACTGCATTTAAAACAACACTTAAATTTTTGAATTCATATTGATACAACAAACGATTAATATTATATAAAAATGGAATACGTGAATAACCTGCACGCACTACATAAATAGGTAAATCAACTTTTCTCATAATCAAAATGCCATCAGTTACAAGTCCAACAGGAGGCGTGTCTATCATTATTACATCAAATTCTTTACGTAAATCTTCCATTAATTTATCAAATGTATCACGTTCAATAAGTTCTGAAGGATTAGGCGGAATAGTACCCGCAGTAATAACAAAAAGTGTTTTCTCTTTTATTTCTGGTATTTGAATTAAACATTCTGAATATGTGCGTGTTCCTGATAAAATATTACTCACACCATAACCATTTTCCAAACCAAAAGCCATGTGCATTTTTGGTTTTCGCATATCAAAGTCTAACAAAGCTACACGTTTACCTGTGGAAGCAATAACACCTGCTAAATTGGTAGAAACAAAAGTTTTTCCCTCTCCACTTATGGTAGAAGTTACAGACAAGAGTGTGGTTTCTCCATCTAAAAGTCTTTTGCCTGGTGGCAACATAAATCCAAGATTAGTACGAATAGATTTTATTGCTTCACTTAAACGTGACCCTTTTTTTTCATCATCACCATCTTTTCTAACTACAACCAAACGTGTAAAATCCATTTTTTCCTCAGTGTATTCAGGAATACCCCCCAATATAGATGCTTTTGTAATTTTTGATACATCTCCTTCTGTCATTACAATATTATGCATCAAATAACGTATGGCAACAAGCCCAATGCTCAACACCAAACCCACGCCTCCTGCAATTAGGTAAATAATAAGCCTTCGTGGTGCTATGGGAATAGTTGGTTTGTTGGCTGGTGTGAGAATCAATGCCTCTGGCACAATACCTGCGGAAACAATACGCATTTCGGTAAGTTTGTTGAGGATATTGTTATAAATGCCCTCCATACGGTCATAATTGCGTTGCATACGTGCATATTCTCTGCCTTTGGGTGGAAGTCCCAAAAGTTCGCTTTCTATTTCTGCAAATTTGCTATTGATTTCTCTAAGTTCTTTATAAAGTAGTTTTTTTGCACCAATAATATATTCTGTAAGCCCTTTTATGGCGTTTTGCATTTCTATTTCATAAGCAATGGCACGTTTTGTTCTTCCTATTTCTTCTATGCGTAGTTTTCTAATATCTTGTTGGACACGTTGGTATTCTGCAATGGCTTTTCCAACAAATTCACTTTGCAATAATGGCACAGAAGGTATAAATTCTTTCAAAGAATCTTTTTTGGCAATAAGTCCTTCTAATTCTTGGTAAATGGCTAATTTGTTAGCAATGCCTTCTTTTAATTTTAAGAATTTTTCTATTTCTGTGAGTGATTTATCTTGTTTTTGGTCAATATTTTTGGTTTTATTTTCTAAAAAAAATCCTTGTAATTGTCTTTCATATTTGAGTAATGAGTCAGTCGTTTGGCGTAATTGTTCATTTAGAAATTCAACTTGTTGTTTGTTGGATTTACTTTTTTCTTCCACACTTTTCAGAATATAAACGCTGTCAATTGCTGCAACAATGGCTTGTGCTTTGGCTGGGGTTTCATCTTTGAAACTAACACCTATGATTTTTGCATTTACGTCTGCAGGCCCTATTGAAAGATTTTTGCTTGTCAATATATATTCCATTCCTGCATTTGGGTTATTAAACACAAAATAATATACTACATTTTTCCAAATGGGATTGTATTTTTCTAATAATTTTAACTTAAATCTACAATTAAACGCATTTACCAATCTTCCAAATTTTTCTATTTGTTTTACAAGTTTTCCATCAGGCAAATTATATGAAAGTTCATATTCTTCTGCATTGAGTGTTTTCATATAAAAAGGCTTATCATAACAACCTCCCCAAAGTTCTTCTTCTTCTACCTTAAAATAAGCGTTAGGATATACTTCATAATTTAATATGGTGCCTTTGGTGTAATAACTTATGTGCATATTAAGTCGTCTGGTTACTTCACGCATTACCACATCAGAAAACATAAAAGCCATTTCTCCTGAGAGATTTTGGTCTACACCACTTGTTGCTAATCCTAATACGCCTTGTAAAGTTTGGGCAGTTTTTTCATTTTTTATACTAAGTTTTATGCTTGAACTTGACTCATAAATAGGTTTTGTATAACGCAAGTACAACCACGCAAGGCTTATGCTTGCGGTCATAATGATAATTATCCAAAAAATACTACGCCAAAGTATATTAAGTATCTTGGGAATATCTAAATCTGCCAATAAATTGCTTGCCTCTGTGGGTGCTGTGTTTTTATCGTTTTCTGTAAGGGGTTTCAAAGAAGTTCAAAGTTTAAGGTTTAAGGTTTAAGGTTTAAGGTTTAAGGTTTAAGGTTTAAGGTTTAAGGTTTAAGGTTTAAGGTTTAAGGTTTAAGGTTTAAGGTTTAAGGTTTAAGGTTTAAGGTTTAATTAGTGAAATAAATAAATTATTTAGTAAAATTTTCCTATAATTTAATAAATAAAAATACTTATTTATTAAAATAAATTAGTTATTTAGTGAAGTTTAATGTTTATTTATTAAAATAAATTAGTTATTTAGTGGAGTTTAATGTTTATTTATTAAAATAAATGAGTTATTTAGTAAAGTTTAATGTTTATTTATTAAAATAAATTAGTTATTTAGTGAAGTTTAATGTTTATTTATTAAAATAAATTATTTGTTTAGCGGAGTTTAATACTTATTTATTAAAATGCTTGTATAATTTATTAAATTTTAAACTTTAAACATTAAACCTTGAACATTAAACCTTGAACTTTAAACATTAAATCTTGAACTTTAAACCTTAAACTATTTGAAAATTTCCTCCATTTTTTTCTCTAATGCTTTACCTCTAAGGTCTTTTGCGATGATTTTTCCTTCTTTGTCAAGCAAAAAAGTAGCAGGAATAGATTGTACTTTATAAAGTTGTGAGGCTTCTGATTGCCAAAATTTCAAATCAGAAATATGTTTCCAAGTTAAATTATCATCTGCAATGGCTTTTTTCCACGCAATAGCATCTTTATCCAAAGAAATACCCAAGATTTCTAAGCCTTTATCTTTGTATTTTTGGTAAAGTTTTACAACTTTTGGATTTTCTGCCCTACAAGGTCTGCACCACGAAGCCCAAAAATCTAAAATCACATATTTTCCTTTCAAATCAGAGATTTTCAAAGAACCACCGTCAGGCGTAGGCAACGCAATATCAGGAGCTATTTTTCCAATAGAAATGTGTTCTTTTTCCTTAAACTGCGTTTCCATTTTTGCAATTTGTGCAGTAAATTTTTGGGTGTAAGGCGAATTTGGATACTTTTTTTGTACTTCTTCTGCAAGATTTTTTAAAAACTCAAATTCTTCTTCTGGCACAAGCGTATTACTTGCCACGATTGACACGATAGAAGGGCGAGATTCACCAATAAATTTTTTGACATTTTCAATGCTTTTGCGTTGCATATCATAAAATTCTTCTTCTATGCGTTCCATTTCAGCAGGATTTCCTTGTGCTTTGTTGTAGATTTCGCCTAATCTTTGTTTTTCTTTGTTGATATTTTCAAGAATTGAATTAAGTTTTTGATAATGCTCTGAATCTGGTGAGCCTGTTATTTTGTAATCCAACGAAGGCGTGTTAGCATCAACCGAAATTTTCACATTTTTATCGTTTTGGCTCAAAACCAAAGGAATTTGCCTTTTGTTGAGCAATGTAATTTTATAAAAATCACTTTCCGCACTTACGTTCATTTTTACGCTAAAAGTAGTGCCTTTTAATTCCACAGAATCCAAAAGCGTAAAGTTATTATCTGCAAATTTTTCTACTTTTATCCAACCTTTTTGAGCAGGTTGAATATTGCCTGTAAGTGTGATTTGTGGCGTGTTATTTTCGGTATTTTTCCCTGCTTCTTGGGTATTTTGAGCATTATCAGTATTTTTTTGGCAAGAAAAAAATATAAAATTTGGCATTAAGATACCAAAAAGGAATAAATTTATTTGTATCTTTCTTATAATAAAATTCATGTTATTTTTTGTTGTTTTTTTTAAAACCCACAAAATTAACATATAAATCGCAAATAATTTATTGAAAATTATGTTTTTATGACTTTTTTTTGTAAAAATTTATTTATTACATTTACTTTTTGGATAAAAAAGCGTGTTTTTTTATTAAATGCTATCATTTTTCAAAAAAGGGCAGAATTTTATCAAGAAAATAAGTTGCACTTTCATAAAAATTAAAAATATCATCAAGATTTTTGGTTTCATTTAATTTAATACCCAATTCCCTTTCTAATTCAATAATTTGTGGTGGTTTCATAGTTTTATTTTTGGCTTTTATTTGTGGTGTAGTCTATTTTTTAAACTTTTACCCCAATCACCGTAATATCATCAATTTGTTTGTCTTTGCCTTGTGCAATCCAATTGGTAATAGTTTCGTCCAATATTTTTTGTTGTGTGTTGGTATCTTCAAGATGAATTTTCAAAAATAATTCACGCAAGTTTGAAATCATAAATTTTTTGTCAAATTCTCCCCCAAATTGGTCTTGAAAACCATCAGTAAATAAATAAAACATAGTATTTTGGCTTATGTCTATGTTATGAACCGTAAATACACGTTTTTCTTCCTTTTGTTCGCCACCAATGGGCATTTTATTGCCTTTTATTTCAAAAAGTTGGTTATTTTGAATGTAAATAATGGGGTTTTTTGCACCTGCATATTGTGCAATTTTATTTTTTTTGTCAATAACCACCATACTCAAATCCATACCATCACGGTTGGCAGTTTCTTCTTGTTTTAAAGCAATTCTAATGCCTTTGTGCAGTTCATTTAGAATAATATCAGGTTGGTGGATTTCTTTGTCGTGAATAATACTATTAAGCAACGAATCGCCCACCATACTCATAAATGCACCAGGAACACCGTGTCCTGTGCAATCTGCAGCAATTACGATAATTTTTTCTTCTTTTTCTGCAAACCAATAAAAATCACCTGAAACCACATCACGAGGCTTAAACAAAATAAAATAATTGTCGTCAAGCGTATTTTTTATTTGCTCGTCCAACAAAAGCATTGCACTCTGAATGCGTTGGGCGTAGTGAATACTGTCTGTAATATCTTTGTTTTTGCGTTCTATGATGATATTTTGTTGAGCAAGTTCATCATTGAGCATTACAAGGGCGAGTTTTGATTTAATATTTTGGATAGTGAGGCTGTAACGTGTTTGTACCAAAATAATAAAAAGAATTTCAATCAAAATCAACAACAAACAACCATCAATAAACGATTGTTCAATATTTAATTGTGGATTAAGGCTAAAAAAAGTAACTTTTGCAACAGCAGACAACAAAATAACCACAATAGAAATTTGCCATTTCCACAAAATAAACATTCCACCAGCAATAAATAATGCCACATAATTAAGACAATGCCCTATAAAATCAGTTTGTTTGATAAGGGCGAAGGTGTAAGAATTTTGTAAAGAAATTAGAAAAAATGGCACAAAAATCAATATTTGGGAGGAAAATTTATATTTTTTCCAAAGAAATAAGGTAATTATTGTAGCTACTGCCACCCAAATTCTTAGAATAAAAATATTAACCCAAGCATAAGGCATATTCAAATAATCCGTCAATCCAAAAAGTGGGTCAGCAAAAATAGCAATCCACGCACCATATAAATGGTAACTTTCAGAATTTTTTTCTAATTCATTTTCTAAGGCTCTTTTTGTAATTTTTTGCGTGAGATGTTTTGTAAGAGGCATTTTTTTAATGATAAATGATAAATGTTGAATGATAAATGTTGAATGATAAATGAAACAGCCAACAGCCTTATTGTCATTATTATTGCAATTATATAACAATTATGTAGCAATTATGTAGCAATTTGGCTGTTTTTTCTTTAAACTTTTTAAATATATTACTTTAAATATATTAGTTTGTAGTTTTAGAGAAATTGAAGATTTTTTTAAAAGAATAAAAAAAATGTTCATATTTAAAAATTAAAATATAAAAATATTAACATCTTATATAACAGACAAAAATATAAAAACTACAGGACATTATTTAAAAATACAGAAAAAAATAGCATTTTATTTTAAGATAACACTTTATTTTTAAGCATATTGTTTTATTCATCATTCACTAAAAAACACTCTTTTCACCCTTTCGCCTACCGAAGTAAGCACTTCGTAAGGAATTGTATTTGTTTTTTGTGCAATGCTTTCAATAGAAATATGTTTACCAAAAATCTCCACTTCTTCGCCTTCCTGAACCTCCAAATCGCCAATTTCCACCATACACATATCCATACATACACGTCCCACGATTTTGCAAATTTTGTTTTTTATCCAAACCTCCCCAACGCCATTGCTCAAAAGTCGGTTAAATCCATCAGCATAACCTATGGCAATAGTCGCAATTTTGGTGTCATTTTGGGCAAAATGTGTGCGACTATATCCCACAGATTCGCCTTTTGGTAAAAATTTTATTTGGGAAATGTATGTTTTGAGCGTTGCGATAGGTTGTAATTGATTGGCAAAAATCTGATTAGTTTCCACACCATACAGTCCAATTCCCAAACGCACCATATCAAAATGTGCCTCAGGAAAACGCACAATTCCAGGAGAATTAAGCACGTGAAATAGGGGAGAGGCAGTTTTTGGGTTTATTTTTTGCAAAATGTCTTTGAGGTAATTTGCATTTTTTGAAAAAAAATCAATTTGTTTCTGTGAAAAAACATTGTGTGTTGCTTCGTCTGCACCTGCCAAATGCGTAAAAATGCTTTTTATTTGGGCATTTTTTGGTAAATTTTTTAATAAATAATTTCCTAATTTTTCAATATCTGCACTTTCAAAACCCAAACGTTTCATTCCTGTATCAAGTTTTAGGTGTATTTTAAAATCTTCTTTTTGGGTAATTTCACAATAAAAAAGCCATTTTTCCAATAAAGAAAAACTATAAATTTCTGGCTCAATATCATACAAAAGTATTTGTGCAAAATCTTCTTCTGTGGGATTCATCACCATAATTGGGAGCGAAATGCCCTCCTCACGCAACGCAACCGCCTCGTCAGTATAAGCAACTGCCAAATAATCTACGCCATTTTGTTGCAAAAGCTGTGCAACTTCGGTGCGACCTGTCCCATAAGCAAAAGCCTTTACCATTACCATCAATTTGGTATTTGGTTTTAATAATTTTTTATAAAAATTAAGGTTATGAACAAGTGCGTTTAAGTTGATTTCTAAGGCGGTGCGGTGTTTTTTTTGTTGCAAAAAATTTACAATTTGTTCAAATTGAAAATGTCTTGCTCCTTTTATCAAAATAATATCTTGAAAAAAATCTTTTTGTGAAAAATGAACAAAAAAATCATTAGTTTTTTCTAAAAAATGGATTTTAATCCCACCCAAATTTTCTTCAAATGTGGCTTGAACCCCACCCAAACCCTCCCCAGAGGGGAGGGCTTTAAATCCTAAATCTTCGCCAGAAGAAAGGAGTTTTTCCCCTCCCCTCTGGGGAGGGGCAGGGGTGGGGTTTCTAAGATTTTCAAAAACATCTTTATTTTCCACAAAAATTTTTCCTATCAAAATCAAAATATTTACCTTATATTGATGAATATATGAAGATAAAATTTCTCCAAATAAATCAATGGGCATATTTGGTATTGGTATTTCTGACAAAACCAATATTTTGCGTTTATGGCTTGTATTTTGTTGTTTTTGGGTAAAATCAAGGGCAATTTTTAAGCCCTCTAAGTCATTATTATACGTGTCATCTATCAATGTGCAGTTATTGATGCCTGCTTTGCGTTGCAAACGCATTTGTACCGCTTGCAGATGCTGAATAGCATTTTGTATTTTAGAAAAATTATTTTTTATCAAATTAAATTCTGATAAAAAAATCAAAATATGTGTAATATTTTCTAAACTCGCACTATCCACAAAAGGCACAACAAACTGTATTTTTTCTTTGTGATGAAGAGTGATTTTTGTAATTTTTTTGGTTTCATCTTTCTCAAAATCCAAAAAATATTGAATAGTATGTTTAATATCTTTGCGATATTTTTGGGAAATATTTTGTAATTTTTGGGTATCAATCCAAGTGATTTTTTGAGGAAATTTTGAAATATGTGTAGTTTCAATATTTTTTCTAAAAACATTATCTATTTCATCTGTAATATCTGTATGAAAAGCATTATAAATTATTTTTTTTGCATCTTTTGAAAGTGTAAGTTTTTCTTGAATTTTTTGACTTCTTGATACAAAACCGCTATCGTGTGCTTCGCCAATATTGCTAAAAATACACACATCAGGACATAAAATTTCTTGTAGATTTTGCATTTCGTTTGGCTCTGAAATACCAGCCTCAAACACGCCAATATTATACAAATCATTCATTTGCCAAACCGATAAAGGTACTCCAATTTGTGAATTATAGCTTTTTGGGCTTTTTACCACTGAAAAATTTAATTGTTGGAGAATTTCAGAAAGCCACTCTTTGATAATAGTTTTGCCATTGCTTCCTGTGATAGCAATGACAGGATAATGAAATTGTAAGCGGTGTTTTTGGGCTATTTTTTGGAGTGCATTTAAGGTATTTGAAACTTTTATAATATTTATTTTATTTGTAATATTTTTGTTATTTTCTAAAAAATTATGTATAAAAATTTCATCAGAAACCACAAAATTTTTTCCACCTTTTTCTATAATTTCAGATATAAAATCGTGTCCATTACGCCTTTCGCCTGTGAGTGCAAAAAAAAGCGTATTTTCAGAAAAAAAACTTTCTCTACTATCTGTAGAAAGGTTTTTTATGGCTAAATCTGTATTGTGTGCAGTTATAATTTTGCTTTCAGGAATGATATTTAAAAGGTCAAGAAAATTCATTTTTTAATGATGAATGATAAATGAAACAACTAATTGTCCTTGTTATTGTATAACAATTTGGCTATTTGTATTTTGTATTTTTCTTTACAATATTTTATTTGGAGATTTTTTGCAAATATAATCTTTTTTTTGAACATAACATTTCTGTTGGAAAGGGTAAATAAAGGTGTAGGAGAAAGTAAATAAATGAGGATTTTTATAAAAGTTTGTGTGTTCTTAAACAACAATTAAAAACTTAACGAAAATTTAATATCATAATTTTTTTCTTTATTGAGAAAGTGAATGTATTTTTGCAAAAATTATTAAACATCAATTTTTTATGAACAAAATTTTTTAAAACAAAAAATTGTTTTTTGAAGTTTTTTAATACGAAATTCAAAATAAAATTTTATACATTCATTTTCTTATGAAAAAATTTTTCTATTTTTTTAGTTGTTTGTTGTTGATGCTTTTTGGCACAATAAGTACGACAAAGGCACAATTATTAACAGAGCAATTTAGTTATGGGGTTAATGCTGACAGTTTAACCTTAGCATCTGCTCAATCTTGGTCTGCTCACAGCAACGGACAAGGAGGTGCTACACCGCTTAATCCTGTTCAATACACCTTAACAAGTCTTTCATTTGGTTCTGCTCCTACTTTGGGCGGTAAATTAACCTTTAACAATGTAGGACAAGATGTTAATAGAACATTTAGTGCAACAGGCGTAAATTCTGGCACTTTGTATGTATCTATGATTGTTAATCTTGCTACTTGTGGAACAACAGGTGATTATTTTTTCCACATCTCCCCTACCATAATTGGAAGTACATTTATGGGGCGAATTGGTGCAAAAGCAAATGGAGCAGGTTATGAATTAGGTATTGCAAAAGGTGGTTCGTCAGGTACTACTTTAGTATATAATACCACAACACCAACAGTATTAAGTTTTGGTACAAGTTATTTTGTGGTTGTAAAATATGATTTTGGAGCAAATACAACTTTGGCTGATAATACTGCAAGCATTTTTGTATTCACAACAACAGTTCCTGTTACAGAGCCTACTGCTTATGTGAGTACACCCACAGGCACAGGTTCAGTACTTACATTATCAAAAATATGTATTAGACAAGGAACTGCATCAAATAATGTAACAGGCTCTTTGGATTATATTCGTGTAGGTACTGCTTGGGCTGATGTAACTTCTTTTGGTGCTGCAACGCCTTCTCTCATTGCCAACCCAACCACTATTACAGATTTTGGAAGTATCAATACAAATGCAACTTCAACTGCTTCAAGTTACACACTCACCGCAAGCAATCTGACTGCTGATGTAACCGTAACCGCACCAGCTAATTTTCAGGTAGCAAAAGGTATAGCAGGCACTTACGCAAGTTCTATCACTTATACAGTGGCAGAATTAGCAACCGCTCAAACCGTTGGCGTTCGTTTTGCACCAACTTCTGGCACAGCAGGTGCAAAAAGTGGTAATATTACACACTCAGGTTTTGCAAGTGTAACCGTTGCGGTTTCAGGCACAGAAACAATCCCAACACCTACATTAACCTCTAATCCAACAACTATTGCAAATTTTGGCAGTGTAAATAATGGTGCTAATTCTACTGTTTCAAGTTATACATTGACTGCTACTAATCTTACTGCAAGCGTTGTAGTAACTGCCCCAGCCAATTTCCAAGTAGCAAAAACCACAACAGGAACTTATGCAAGTTCTATTACTTACACTGTAGCAGAATTAGCAACTGCTCAAGTTGTAGGCGTGAGATTTTCACCAATTTCTGGCATAAATGGCGTAAAAAGTGGAAATATTACACATTCAGGTTTTACGCCAAGTGCAACTACTGATGTTGCGGTTTCAGGTACAGAAACAGGCAATGTTGCACCTACACCTACATTAACCTCTAATCCAACTTCTATTGCAAATTTTGGAAGTATAAACAATGGTGCAAATTCTACCGCTTCAAGTTACACGCTTACTGCGTCTAATCTTGTGGCTGGTGTAACTGTAACTGCACCAGCCAATTTCCAAGTTGCAAAAGGTGTAGCAGGAACTTACGCAAGTTCAATCACTTATACCATTGCAGAATTAGCAACTGCACAAACTGTAGGCGTGAGATTTTCACCAACTTCTGGCACAAATGGTGCAAAAAGTGGAAATATCACACATTCAGGATTCACACCAAGTGCAACTACTGATGTTGCAGTAACAGGTACAGAAACAGGCAATACCGCAACATTGATGGCTAATCCTACCACTATCACGAATTTTGGTAGTGTAAATAATGGTGCTAATTCTACTGCTTCATCTTATACTTTGACTGCTACTAATCTTGTAAATAGTGTAGTAGTTACTGCCCCAGCCAATTTCCAAGTTGCAAAAGGTATTGCTGGAACTTACGCAAGTTCAATTACTTACACTATAGCAGAATTAGCAACTATGCAAACTGTAGGCGTGAGATTTTCGCCAACTTCTGGATTAAATGGTGCAAAAAGTGGAAATATTACACATTCAGGTTTTGCGAGTGTAACCGTTGCAGTTGCAGGTACAGAAGCAAATAATCCTGCTACTTTAATTGCTAATCCTATTTCATTGATGAATTTTGGTAGTGTAGCAAATGGGGCAAATTCTACAAACCAAACTTACACACTTACTGCTACAAACCTTTTGAGCAATGTAACTGTAACCGCACCTCCTAATTTCCAAGTTTCAAGAGATGGAACTAATTTTGGCACAACCGCAAGTTATACTGTTGCAGATTTGCAAACCGTTCAAACTGTTACGGTGCGTTTTAGACCTATTTCTGGTGTAAATGGTGCAAAAAGTGGAAATATTACACATTCAGGTTTTGCTGGTACAAATGTAGCAGTAACAGGTACAGAAACAGGCAATGCTGGTGCATTGGTGCCAACAATCAATGTAAAACAAGGTACAACCACAATAGCATCAGGCGGAAATTATATGTATCCTGCTGGACAAACTACGGTAACATTTACCATAGAAAATTTGGGCAATATCAATCTTGCTTTGAATACTATCACAGACGCAGGTGCAAATGCAGCAGAATTTACAATTATTCAACCTGCGGTTTCTAATATTGCTGGTGGTGCAAATACTACTTTTATCGTAAATATTACCCCAACCTCTACAGGCAATAAATCTGCGGTGCTTACCATTCCAAGCAATGACACCAATACCCCAAATTATACCATCAATTTGTCTGCAAGCAATGTTACTGCATTGCCTACACAATTACAAGTGGGAGAATTGAATGTTTATCCTAATCCTTCAAATGGTAATTTTAGAATAAAAATAGGAGGGGAGGCTTCTCGCAAAGTTTCTGCACAAGTTTTTGATGCAAAAGGTATTTTGGTAAATGAACTCAAAGGCGAAACCGAAGAAGAAGGCATTTTTAATGTAGATTTTAGCAAACTTCCTGCTGGTGTGTATAATATTGCATTACAAGTTGGTAAAGAAAAAATCTTAAAAAGAATTGTGATTGAATAAAAAAAGGTATCAGGAATCAGGTATCAGTAATTACAATTTTTTAAAATTTCATTTTTCTAAAAAATAAAAAACTACAACATTTTTTTAAATAAATGTTGTAGTTTTTTTTTGTGTTTAAAAAAAGGGTTCAAAAGTAAAATATGGATTTTTTAAAACTAAAAATTATGGATTTTTGAATAACTTTATGGTGTAATCAAGCAATTTTTTATCCCCATATTTTCCATGACCTGGAATGACAATTTTTACGTTTGGATATTCTTTTTTAACATTTTCTACGGTATTTGACCACGTAGCAATGTTTGCGTGTCCTAAATAACCTTTGTTGGCATCTATTTCTTTTATCAAACAACCCCCAAATAATATTTTTTCGCTTGGAAAATAACACACAACATTATCTTTGGTGTGTCCTTCCCCAAAAAACTTTGCAATAATATTTTTTTTACCAACTTTTAAAATAAGTTTATCTGTAAAACCATTTTGAGGAATTGCTGGCATTTTATGTTCTTTGGCAAGTTCTATAGTTTTGGCATTGGCATAAGAAGGAATATTATTTTGGTGAAATGCGTTTAATCCCCCCAAACAATCATCATGAAAATGCGTTGGGATAACTGCATTTATTTTGCATTTAAGTGATTCATTTATCCATTTGATAAGTTCATTTGCACTTTTATCGTTGGTTGGTGTATCAAAAACTATGGTTTCATTGTTATTTCTCACAAATAAACCATTGCAAGGCACATACCCAAATTCGTCAGTTTGCAGAAATGAGGTATGTTCAAATGAATTTTTGGAAATTTGTGTAATAATTAACGCATCAGATTTATACAAAATATTATTCGCATTAGAAGACTTTTTTTGTTGAGCATTACAGGTAAAACTGATTAAAAAATATGTGAATATTGAAAATGATTGAAAAAGATATTTCATATTGGGGTTTCTATTTTTACGTTTTTTTGTGTGGTTTTTGGTTGTCTGATAATTTTTTATGGAAAAAAATCAGATAAATTACGATTAACAAATTATTGGCAAAGGTTTAAAACAATAAAGTGGTGTGATAAAATTCAAAGTGTAAAAGTTTTGAAGTTTTTTTTACAAATCATATTTTAATTCTTCCCCAAAAATTGTTTCTAAATTTTCGCTTTTGAGAATTGCAACAGGCGAAATAACCGTTTCCTCCAAAGGGATTTTTTCGCCATAACGTTGTTCAATAATTTTTTTTACTTCTTGGGACGAAAGGTCAAAATCTTTAAATAATTGGCATTTTCCAACTTCAATATTGATAGCTTTTTTATAGATTTTCCAAACCATTTCAGAGCAATACATATCTTGGTCAGACCACGCAAAAAAAATGTCATAATTTTTCCCTTGATATGGTTTTCCTATTTTTTGCATATTTTCAAGGATATTTTGGGTCAAAATTTCATCTGCATTTTTAAGGCGTTTGGTTACAAAATGCTTTTTTTGTCCTTTGTTTATCCAATCTTCCAAAGGCGTAAGTTTTACAGGTTGTATGGCTTCATACACAAAAAATTTGTTATCAATTTCATAAATAATGCCACAATGTGTGTAAAGTGATTTGGTGGCAAGTTGAATGGCTTTGCCTTGTCCTGCTGATGAGATTTGAAAAATAATATCGCCTGATTGATGTCTTGGACTTCTTTTTTTTGTTTTGCCATTTTCTGAAACTATTATGTCAGTTTCTTTTGGTGTAAATTTTTGTATTTTTTGCTGTTGGGCTTCACAATTAAAAAGCAAAAAACAGAAGATTAAAAATAGGATTTTTTGCATAGATTTATTTTGTATTTGGTAAAAAAATTAAAAAAATGTTGTTGTTAAGAATGTGTAAATTCTAAATGAAATAATTTAAAAAGAAATCCGTGAAAATCTGTGTTAATCCGTAAAATCCGTGTTCCAATCTTATTTTTGTTTTTTCCTAAAAATCTCTCTTGTACGCAGTTGCAACGTGAAAAAATGCTTTCCTACGCCAATTTGGTGCGTACTATATCCATATTGAAAAGAATATTTTTTGGCGTGAAAACCAAATCCAAAACTAAATCCACGTGTTCCACCTAAATTGCGGATTTTCATTTCACGATTTACTAAATGATTATAACCCAATAAAATATGGAATTTTGGCGAAAATAACAATTCTGTACCAATAACAAAATGCCTCGCTAAATCATCAAAAAAGGTTTTTTTAGGTACATTTCTCTGTCCTGTCAAATCCACTGTATAATTTTGGTAAGGGTCAAGATACACAATATCCCATTTGTGAAGGTGATGAGCAGTCAATGAAAATCTTACAGGCATATACTTTGGTTTGTAAGATGCCCCAAGCTGGATATCAAGCGGGAGAGGAGTATTTTCACCTTGTAAATAGTTTTTGAAGGTAAAACCTGCATTTTGAACCGCAAGCCCAATGCGAAAATCGTGCTTTGGGTGCTGAAAAACACCACTCATATTAAAAGCTAAAGCGTGGGCATTGTAACTTTCTATTTGTGAAACTAAATAATGCAATCCACCACCAAAATAAAAATTGCCTTGTTTGATACCATAACTTGCCATCATATCCCAATCTGACGCTCTAAATTCCCCCAAAACCGCACCTGTTGCATCAGTAAGTTGCATTTTGCCATAATTTACGCCACGAATTCCTCCCGAAAAAAGTCCTTTTTTCCATTTATCTACGTAAATAAATTGGTATTGCCCTGCATCAGCTTGCCACGTAGCAAAACTAAATGAAGCAGTTTTTGCCAAAGTATCATCTGCAATAGCAGGATTTTGAAAAATATTATTTATTTCATAAGCTCCACTACTTACATTTACGCCTCCCATTGCAGAGAGCCAAGCATTATGAGGATTTTGTGCAAAAGCAAAACTATTACGTCCTCCTATTTGAGCAAAAACTTCATTTTTTATAAAAAATTTTGTACATAATAAAAGTAACAGAAAAATTAGGGTTTTTTTGTTCTTTTTGTATCTTTTGTTCATATTTATATAAATTACCTTTCCAAAATAAATGTTCTTAATTCTTCAAACTCTTGTAATTCTTGTGTAACATATCTTGCAAAAAGTTTTTCGCCTACTTGTGTTTTGAGGGCAGAAATTCCTACATCAATCAAACGAAATCCTGTATTTGTCAAAAAAACATTATCAAATTTTAATCCTACCACATCAGAAGGTCGCCTCAAATCTCTATGCACAAAACCTGCTTTGTGTAATTCTTTTAATTCATCTTCCAATATTTCAAGCCAAAGTTCTCGTTTTTCGTATTCATAAGCACGAAAATCCATAGGATAAATGCGTTCCATTACCAACATTTCGGTATTATCATTGAGTTCATCAAGTCGCAAAAATTTTACAATCAAAGAATTTATGGTGTTAGCAAACTTCATTTTTTCAGCTTCTGAGCCAATGTCAGAACGTGTATCGTCTGTATAAAGTTTGCCAACTTCTGTTTCATTTAATGCAATAACGGTGTTGTTAGCTCCTGATGACAAAGTGCGAGGATAACGTTTTTTCATTTGAATTTTTAAAAATAAAAAATAATAATCAAATAAAATCTAAGGTTGGTAATTTTGGAACACGGATTTTACGGATTAACACAGATTTTCACGGATTTTTTTTCTTTTTTTGTAAAATTTTGATGTTTTTTATCAATTTTTAGACTTCATTTTAAAAACCCTAATCTTGAATTTTTTAAACCTTAAACTTTGAACTTTAAACCTTGAACTTTTTACTGCATTTCCGCAAGTTCCAACCAACGCAGACCTTTTGCATCTAATTCATCAGAAACTTTTGCCAAAAGAGCAAGTTTTTCGTTTAATTTGTCAAAAGGCAAATCTCCTTTGCTAATTTGAGCATTAAGTTCTGTTTTTTTATTTTCCAAATTCGCAATTTCTTTGTCCAAATTTTCATATTCACGTTGTTCTTTGAAAGAAAGTTTGCGTTTGGTATTAAAATGATTATTGTTTGAATTATTATCAGAAACTGCAATATTTTGTTTTTGAGGTTCAGGTTTTGCTTGTTCTTTTTGTTGGCTTTTTTGGTTTTTTTCTTCTTCCAAAGCCAATTCACGTTCATATTCCAAAATCGCCCTGTATTCTGAATAAGAACCATTGTAATCTTTGATTTTTCCCTCGCCTTCCAATACCCAAATATGGTCAACAATTTTGTCCATAAAATACCTGTCGTGTGTTACAATCAATGAACAACCACCAAATTCCTGTAAAAATTCTTCCAAAATTTGCAAAGTAATAATATCCAAATCGTTGGTTGGCTCATCAAGCACTAAGAAATTAGGATTTTGTGCCAAAATCGTCAAAAGATACAAACGCCTTTTTTCGCCTCCACTAAGCGTAGAAATATACGCATATTGTTGCTTTGGTGGAAACAAAAACCTTTCTAAAAGTTGCATTGGCGAAAGCGTAAGATTTTTGCCAATCGTAATCTGTTCTGCAATTTCAGTAATCAAATCAATCACCCTTTTGTCCTCTTTGAGTTGCAAACCGTCCTGGGTGTAATAACCATACACCACCGTTTCGCCTTTTTCAATCACACCACTATCAGGTTCATTTTTTCCTGTAAGAATATTCAAAAGTGTTGATTTTCCTACACCATTATTGCCCACAATACCGATTTTTTCGCCTCTTTTGAAAGTATATGAAAATTTATCCAAAATCATCAAATCATCATATTTTTTAGAAATTTTTTCTACTTCTAATATTTTATTGCCCAATCTTGACATTTGGACAGAAAGTGCAACATTATCTTTGTTGAGGTTTTTTTCTGCGGTTTTTTTCAATTCTTGGAACGCATCAATTCTGTATTTTGCTTTTGTGCCACGAGCTTTGGGTTGCCTTCTAATCCAGTCTAATTCTTTACGCATAAGATTGCGAGCTTTGCCTACTTCTTGGCTTTGGGCGTGTTCTCGTTCTTCTTTTTTTTCCAAAAAATTAGCATAATTGCCTTTATAACGATAAATTTCGCCTTTGTCCATTTCCAAAATATCAGAACAAATGTATTCCAAAAAATACCTATCGTGTGTAACCATCAAAAGGCTTAGATTTTGGCGACTTAAATATTCTTCAAGCCATTCAATCATATCCAAATCAAGGTGGTTGGTAGGCTCATCAAGGATATAAAAATCAGCTTCTGCAAGCAAAACCTGTGCAAGTGCAATGCGTTTGCGTTGTCCGCCTGAAAGCGTTGCAAGGTCTCTTGTGAGGTCGCCAATTTTTAGTTTAGTAAGAATTTCTTTGATTTTTTGGTCATAATCCCACGCTTTGGCGTTGTCCATAGCTTGGAGAGCATTTGAAATGTCGTCATTATCGCCAGAAACAAGTGCATTTTCGTAGGATTTTAGTGCCAAAACCGCAGGATTTTGGGCATTTAGGACAGCTTCACCGATATTGGTGGCATCACCAAAATTAGGTTCTTGGTTCAAAAAAATCACTTTTGCGTCTTTTCTAAAAGAAAATGACCCTTCATAATGGAGGTCTTCACCAGCCAAAACTTTTAAGAGAGATGTTTTTCCTGTGCCATTTGGAGCGATTAGAGCTACTTTTTGTCCTTTTTCTATGCCAAAATTTATATTTTTAAATAAAATTTTATCACCGTAATTTTTACTAAGATTTTCTACTGAAAGAAGATTCATTATTTTTTGTGGTTATTTTTAATTCTAATTTTTTTGTAAATAAATTACAAAATTAGTGAATAATTACAAAAAAAGCGTTTTTTTATGAAAATCAAAGTTATTTTTTAAATGGAATTGTGTCATCACTTACTTCAAAACCTTTGGTAATACCCATTTTTTGGAGTATTATTTTGGTTTCTTCTATTTTTTTTTCGGTAAATTTATAGGGCAGAAAAAAAGAAGTTTTTACTTTTTTGCTTGTAAATGAAATCTCCAAAAACGCAAATGCTTCGTTATTTTTATAAAATACAATCGCATTTCTTGGCTTGTATTCTTCCTTAAAAGGTTGATATATACCATTTATAATACGTTTTAGGGTATCAGATTGTAATTTTTTGAGGTTTGTTTTTTTTCCTAAAAATGTAAAAATTTCTTTTCTTTGTTCTTTGGTAATTTCAATAATTTCAAAAATATTAGTTGCTTCATAAAAACCATTTACAATAACGCCTCTACCCATATATGGGTTATATTTATAGGCATATAATTTTATATTTGTGGTTTCCTTTTGAATCTCTTTGAGCGTTTTTCGTTGTGAAAATGCCAAAAAACTACAAAAACAAAATAAAGTTGTTAGAAAAATATTTTTTTTCATCATATTAAAAATAAAAATTTAATCTGCAATAATAGTTTTCAATTTTATGCGGTCATCTCTGGTTTCAAAACCTCTTTTTATTCCAATTTCTATGAAAAAATCCTTTAATAACATAATTTTATCATGACACCATTTTCCAGACGTAGAAAACCCTAAATGAATTTTAGTACACGAAACACAAACCAAAATACACGAAAATACTTTGTTATTTTTGCAAAATACAACTGCGTGGCGAGGCTCAAATCCGCAGAAAGTTTCCTCGTCATCTTCTGTTAGTTCCTGCCTGACACCATCAACTATCTGTATTATTTTTTTTGGAACACAATGTGTTGAATCCTCCAAAACTTTATAAAGTTTTAGTTTTTGACTTTCATTTAACGTCAAAATTTCATGAACTTGATGCACATTAAAATATCCATTTGTGATAGAAGGTAAATTTTCATAATATCGTGGATAATTGTCATAATTGCTTAAATAAATATTATCAAAATCCATAAAATTGCCTTTATAGGAATACACTTTTATTTCATCAGCAGTTTCAAACACTGATTTAGTGTTATTTTGTGCGTTTATATTTTTACAAAATAATATTCCAAAAAATAGAGAAAATAAAATTAAATTATTTTTTTTATTAAATAAATTCATAAAAAATTGATTTTTTCTTTTAAACCTTAAACCTTTTTTAATTCAAACTCACCCCAAAAACCAATCCAACCCACAGTTTGCCTTCATAAATCCAAATATGTTTGTTATAATCAAGCAAATTATCAAAACCAACATTTAGACCAACCGAAATTTTATCTACTGCCAAAATTCCTGATATACCTTTTTGCGATACAATACCGTCATATTCACCAGGAAATACATTATTGGTATTGGTTGGCGATATAAATGTATTGCCCAAACCTGCAAATATGCCATAACTATATCCTATGTGCGTAATTTGGCGGTGAAAATTCCCAAAATAACTATCTTCGTATTTGATTTTGTATTTATCATTCCTAAAACCTATGTAAATATTGCCATTAAAATTGGTATTGAGTTGTGCAGGCACAAATTCTGTAGCAGGACGCACTTTTAAAATTGTGGTAAAAATATCCAAATCCAGCGAGGGTTTTGTAAGGGTAAATGTTGGAATATTTTTGTCTGAATTGTAGGGAAATTGCAATATTTCGGTTTCAGTTTTTATTTTGATAACTTCTTCCTCGTTATCTACATAAATCTTTTTTTTGTTATGTTTGTATTTTCCATCAGAAAGTTCATATTTTGCGTTATTTTTGATAGTTGCACAACTTGAAATTAACCACAAACAAAAGAAAGCATAAAAAGTGATTTGTAAAACTTTTATCATATTTTTAAGTTTTAATTTTTAAGATTTTGATTTTTTAATTTTTGTAAATAAATTACAAATTTAGCAAATAATCAATTAAGTTCTTTAAATGAAACCATTTTGGAACACAGATTTTACGGATTAACACCGATTTTCACGGATTTTTTTCTTTTTTTTTGTAAAATTTTGATGTTTTTTATCAATTTTTAGACTTTATTTTAAAAACGCTAATCCTGCTAATCTTTAAATCCTAAAAATCCTGATTTTATTTGGCTGTTTCATTTAACATTCAACATTTACCATTCACCATTAAAATATATGCGTCTATTTTTTATTTTTAACATTATTTTTTTAAATATATTGTTTTTTAAAATTATTATTTTACCAAATAATATTTTAGCTCAAACGTATTCAGTAGCAGATTGCAAAACTGATTTTCAATTTATCAAAAAAGTAATTCAACAAATGCACGGAGGACTTTATCAAAGTGTTTCGGTAGCAGAATTTGAGAAAAAAATGGCAGAATTTGAGAAAAAAATCACAAAACCAATGGAAGCACACAATTTTTTTAGGTTTCTTACAAATGGTTTTGTGGGATTAGGTTTTGACCACACTTCTATTGGTTTGCCCGAAGAATATTTCAAAGATTTGCTATTAAGAAATAGCTTTTTTCCGCTTCCATTGTATTTTATGAAAGGAAAAGCACATCTTAATTATGATTTTTTGGAAATCCCAGCAGGTGCAGAAATTACACACATCAACGAGGAAAAAGTAACCAATTTGGTAGCTAAATTCATTGACCAAACTGTGGAAGAAGTAGAAAAAGGTGAAAATGGAAGCATCAATTTTAGAACATTAGAAGAAAATTTTTCTATTTGGTATTTTTTAGAATTTGGTGAAAAATCATTTTTTGATGTAAAATATACAGATTTTGAAACCAAAAAGTCAAATAAATTACGCATAAATGCCATCAATTCAAGAGCTTTGAATGGCAGAAAATTATCTTTGCTTTCCAAAAAATCTGAAAGGTACAAAGAGGATATTCATTACGTTTATGTTGATAGTTTGAAAACATTATTGGTTACGCTCAATACTTTTAAAGCAGATTCTGCAAAATTTGTTGAAATGTGGGACAGAATTGCACAAGGCACAGATGGAATTAAAAATTTTGTGCTGGATTTGCGACAAAATGGCGGAGGTTTTATGGAATTGGGCGAAATTTTATATAGCTATTTTATTGACAAACCACACAAAAATAAATTAAACGAGGAAATTCGTTCAAGAACTATTATAGAAAAAGACCAAGTTTTAAAAATAAACGGTTATCCTGCACGAAAAGAAGATATTGAATATGCAGAAAATTACCTAAAAAACGGTTTTTCTGAAAAAGCCAATCAAAAAGGAAGTTTTTTAAGTAAAAAAGATTTTGGAGGAATGGCAGAAATAAAACCTCGCCCAGCAACCATAAAATCAAATATTTACATCTTAATAGGAGGTAATAGTTATTCTACTGCGGTGAGTTTTGGGCGTTTTATGTATAATAATGCTGACCGAAATATCACGTTTGTAGGCGAAGAAACAGGAAGTAGTTATTATGGACACACTGCCAACATTTTGTTAAGTTACAAATTGCCAAAAACAAACCTTGTGTTTGAACTTCCACTTGTGCAAGTAGATTTCCCAACCATTAAAAAAGATATTCCCAAAAAACGTGGCATTATTCCACAAATGAAAATTTCACAAAATATTGAGGATTTTATGAAAGGTGAGGATACAGTTTTGAATGAGTTGTTTAAAAAACTTAAATAATGGTAAATGGTAAATGGTAAATGGTGAATGAAACAGCCAACAACATTGTCATTGCATAGCAATTAGGCTGTTCCTTTCTTTGAACTTTTTTAAACTTTAAACTTTAAACCTTGAACTTTTGAACTTTAAACCTTGAACTTTAAACCTTAAACCTTGAACTTTTGAACTTTAAACCTTGAACTTTAAACCTTAAACTTTTTTATGGTAAATATTTTTGTGAAAAGTCTGATTTTATTTTGTCTAAATTACGAATAGCGGAAGAACTGATATGTTCAAATTCTCTATCACAATTTATAAACATCAATCTGACTTGTGGATACATTTCTTCCATAAAACGCAACTGATTTACTTCATAATCCAAATCATCACCATTGCGAAGTCCTTTTACAATGGTAATATCTGCAAAATTTTCTTTGGTTTGGGTATAATCTGTCAAAAAACCCACAAAACTATCTACTTGCTTATAAGCCAACGCCTTGATGTCCAATGATGCCAAAATAGGAGCATTTTTGTCTGGATTAGTGCCTCGTGCAATGATAACTTTATCAAATATTTTTTCTGCTTTTTCTATAATATTAAGATGTCCTTTGTGAAATGGATTAAAAGAACCTGGATAAACTGCTATTTTTGGGCGATATACTTTTAGAATTTCTACCAAAGAAAGCAGGTTTTGAGTATTTTGAGGGTGTTTTTTTGCAAAATTTTCTAATAGAAAAATTCGCCCTGCTTTGTACATTGCATAATCCAAATATTGAAATTCTTTGAAAATCTGCCTTTCATATTCCCATAATTCCGCAAGCGTGCTGTGCGTAATAATACGCATATCATACGCACAAAATATTTCAGAAAATCTGTTTGTACTTTGGTGTGTTTTTGTTTCCAAAATAATATTTTGGATTTGAGCTACAAGTTCAGTAGAAAGTTTTGGAAAAAAATGCGATACAAGTTCAGCAGATTGAGCTTCATTGTCTTGTTTTTTGGGATTATACACAATGTCGTGCATAAATGCACAAATTTGAAACAACTCTTTTTCATCAGGAGAAATATGTTCCTGTAAAAAATCTTTTTCTATTTCTTGCAAAATATCTGCAAGGTGCGACAATGTATGAAAATATCTGTGCGGTTCTTGCCAACAAGCTAAAATCTCTGTTAAAGCGTTTTCTTTGGCGTATTGTGCAGGGAAATTAAGCGAAAAATCAATATTTTGGTTGATATTTTGGTTTGTCATATTAGAAACATATTTTTTAAAAAGTTAAAAAAACAGAACACAAATTTTGCAGATTGAACAGTTAAACCAAAATTTTTACTAAAAAAATCTGTGAAAATCTGTAAAATCTGCTTAATCTGTGTTCTAAATATTCAGACAAAAGTTTTTTTTTGTACTTTTGTCTGACACCTTACTACTTTCCCCTACATTTTATTCTTCCTCGTCCTCACTTAATAGATTTTTTTCCAAATCATTCATAAAAATCAAATCCACACCTTCCTCTACGGTTGGGAGAATTTCAAGCACACGGTCAAGCTGTGAAATGCGAATAATTTTGGCAACATTTTCGTTGACACCTGTAAGAACAAGCGTACCATTTTTTTCGTTGCAAAGGCGATTGCCCACAAGCACCGCACTAAGTCCTGAGGAATCAATATAACGCACTTCTTGCATATCCAAAACATAATTTGCAGTGCCTTGTCTATCCAAATCCACAAACAAAGTTTTCAAATCTGCAGAATTAGCAGGGTGGATTTTTTCCTCTTGGAGGCTTACCAACGTGTATTTTTCGTGTTTAGTAACAGTATGTTGCATATTTTTAGATTTTTTTATACAAAATTAAAGTTTTTTTGAAATAAAATAGACAAGTTTAAAAATATTTTTTTTTATTTGTTTTTTTTACAAATAAAAAAGCAGTTCCCAATAGTGAAAAGTGGGAACTGCTTTTTGTGATTTTAGAGATTTTTATTTATTTTTTTTGTAATAACGATTACCATAAGTGCTTGATTTCCAAGACCACTCGTCTTTACAAAATGTTCTGTAAGTGTCTGTTGTCAGCAATATTTGTTCATTGACACCCATTTCAAACATTTCAATTACATCATCATATTGCGTTACATACGAAACAGGACAAGAATCTCGTATATCTTCCAAACTTTCAGGGAAATCTTCACAACCTTGAATTTGTAATTCTGAAACAACTCGCTCAAAATCCTTACGCCAAAGCTGTATAGCTCTGTCATAATCAATTTTATGTTGTTCTCTATTTTTTTTGAGGATAACTAATAACTCTGTTTTTTTAACCGTAATGTCTAATGATATTTCATCATAACGATCCCTTCTGAATCCCATAATTTTATTTTTTTTGGTAAATAAATAATTTTTTAAATTTAAAAATACAAAAGTACAAAATAATTCTACATTTAAAAAATCCTGTAAATTTGTATTTTAATCCTGTAAATCCTGCTCTTATTTGGCGGTTTCATTTATCATAACTATTCAGCCCATTTTGGGAAAAGCGGAATATTGAGCGAGATTGATATTGTGCTTTTCTTAAATTGATGTCAATGCTTTTTTCGTATTTTCTGATTCTTTTTGAACAAACAACAACTTTTCTAATAATTTTATTACCAGTTTCCCAAATAAAATCTTTCAAGGGCTAAATAGTGTTCAATAAACGTTAAAATGTCTGACATTATCATTTATTTTCGTTTAAACCTATAAGGTTTTAAAAACCTTATAGGTTTAGACAACCGACAAATTAATATTTATTGAACAATAGTTACAAAAAATTACTAAATTGTGTTTTAAATTAAATAATCACGTTTTTTAACATCAAAAAAATATGAAATTTTTATGAAAATTGTATCACAATTCAAAGATTATTACGATTATGCCCTCGCTTGGCAAACTGAAGAAAACGATTGGGCGTACAATCGTGAGGAATTTTATGGGAATATGGGCGGTATAATTTCAAATATAGAACAAAGTTTTAGGATATTAAACCAAGACCCTTGTATGTATTATGATTGTAATATTTGGGGTGTGCATTTGATATTTTTTTGTGGTGAATTGCACGTTTGTATGCGTTGTAATATGCCTTATGAAAAAGATACTTCAGGAAAATACATTTATAATAATAACATTTTGCCATTTTTGAAAGAAGTACAAAAAAAAGGTAGAAAAAATAGCACAAAACATTTTGAAAATGATTATTATTTTGAAGAAATTTTAGCAAATATGGTGTATATTTTGGACACTGTGCATTATCATTTTGAACATCTTTATCAACTAAATTATACCCCTGTGTTTATAATTGATGTGTTGGGTCTCAAATGCAATCCTCGCTTAATGGATTATAAATTTCAACAAATTAAAGAGCCTTATCAAGCCTTTCAAGATATTTCACAATTTTTATTTGGAAAACTTATCGCACCAGAAAAACCAATGATTGAGGTTTCAAATGCTACAAAAATTGAAAAACACGGTTTTGATAAGAAAATTTCGTTTAGGAAAAGGAAGGAATAAAATAAATGGTGAATTGTAAATGATAAATGGAACAGCCAAATAAGAGCAGGATTTTTAGGATTTTAAGATTAACAGGATTAAATACAAATTGAACCTTAAACCTTAAACTTTGAACCTTAAACTTTGAACTTTGAACCTTAAACTTTGAACCTTTAAATATTTTTTGTTTTTTTGTGATAAAAATCAAAAAACATAGTACCTTTCTAAAAAAAACTTGTGTTTTGCTTTTCTGTACTCAATATCTTTCCCCTTACTACTTTTCCCTTAATTTAACAAAAAAAATGAATTTTAATCTAAAAAACTACAAAACTTTTAAATACATTGTCGTATTAAGTTTGGTATTTGCTTTTACCTTACGACCTTCTTACATTCTCAAAGAACATTGTGCAGGTGGAGACCCCAATTATGTGCCAAATTATCAATTTTTTGAGCCTGTTTCTTTTGCTGAAATGTCTAATTTTGATTGGAAATATGACGACAGTGCAGACGAAAATCTCAAAGATTGGAAAAAGTTTATGAATAATAAACCTGATTTGGAGGATTTGAAAGAACTTGTTTATAATACTTCTGCAGAAAATATGCAAGTTGTGAGGGCTTATATTGTTAATAATAAAGCAATGATTGATGCCAAACTCAAAAATAATTCAGCAGTAAAATATTTTGCCCAAAATAAAGACGCACAAAGTATTGATTATTTATTTTTTGCAAAAACCTGCGAAAAACAATCAAAAGGCTTCAATAAAGATACTTGGGAAGATGCCCCAAAACGTGATATGGTGCAAACCAAATGGCTCGCTGACGCTGGAAAAACCTATTACAACGACAAAGAAAAAGCAAATAATAATTTTTTAAAATTGCGTTTTGCATATCAGGCAATTCGTATGGCACATTATTCGGAACAATACGAAAAAACCATCAAATTTTATGATGAATTGGTGTTGCCACTTTTTGACAAATTAGATTCTCCTATCAAATATTGGGCTTTGGCACACAAAGCGGGTGCTTTGCAAAAATTAAATAAAATCGCAGATGCAACGTATATTTTTGCACAAGTTTTTGATGTGTGTCCAAGTCGCAGAGCGTCCTCATTTTTGAGTCTTTCTATTGGCAATAAAACTGATTGGCAAAATGCAATGAATTTGTGTAAAACACCACAAGAAAAAGCAAGCCTTTATTTTATGAGGGGAATTTTTGAAAATGCAAATGGATTGGAAGAATTAAATAATATCCTAAAAACGCACCCAGAAAGTAATAAAATTCCTATTTTGATTGCAAAAGAAATGCAAAAATTAGAAAAAGGTATTTTGGATAAATCATCAGATAAAAATATACTTTTTGTAAAAAGTTTGACAAATGCACACGACCAAATACAAGGATTTAATCCATTTGTCCAAACTTTTAAAGGCATTTTGAAAAATGTAAAAGCAAATCCTAAAACCCTTCGCCCTGATATTACAACCCTTGCACTTGGGTATTTGGATTATTTGGAAAATAAACCAACTGACGCACTCGCCAAATGGACTGAAGCCCAAAAACTTAGCAAAGACCCACAAATGCAAAAACAAGTAAGCATTTTGCAAATTGCACAAAAAATAACCGCTCTTACGAATATTGATGATAAAACCGAAGATGACATATTTGCACAAGTGCAACAAACCAAACACGAAGCATTAAAAGAATATATGATTCAGGCTTTTGGGTTTTTGTATAATAAACAAGGACAAAAAGGAAAAGCGTTTTTGTGTAATCAAACACTTTGGGAATTGAGAAGCAAATATGATTTGGAACTTGTAAAAGACCTTATTCAAGTGGCAAACAAGAAAAAAATTACTGATGTAGAAAAATACTTGCTTGCTCAAAAAATTTCAGACAAAAAACCTGAAAATCTACTTACCGAAATGCACGCTACCATTTTATTTTCACAAGATAAATTGGAAGAAGCTATCAATATTTACCAAACTTTGCCTGAAAGTGCTTTGTATAAATTAGAAAATAATGCTTTTATTGCCAAAATAAAAGATTGTAGAGATTGTCCTGACAAAGCAAAATACAACCGTCTTAGCCTCGCCCAAAAAATCCAAACTTACAAAAAACTTGCAGAAAAACCATCACAAGACCAAGCAAACCAATATTTATTGTTAGGAAATGCATATTATAATATGACTTTTTTTGGAAATAGTTGGGATGCAATAGATTATTATCGCAGTAATTTGGATATAGGGTTTGGGGGAAATATCAATAATGAGACAGTATTTGCGGATTGTGAAAAAGCCAAATACTATTATGAGCGCGCTTATTCGGTTGCACTCAAAGATAAAAACGAAGAACTCGCTGCACAAAGTGCTTTTATGGCTGCCAAATGCGAACAAAATATGTATTATATAAAAACATACAAAGCAAATAAGGAAGGATATACACACACAACTGGCATTTTGCCAAGTTATGCACCTGAACACAGAAGATATTTTGCAAAACTAAAAGAACTCAAAAAAACAAAGTTTTATGAGCAAGCTAAAACCGAATGTGTGTATTTTAATACGTATTTAGGTAGAAAATAAAGCCCCCCAGCCCCCAAAGGGGGAGCAAAAACACCAAAGAATAAACTTATTTGGATAAAATAATAAATAATAATGGATTTTTTGATATGTTTTTTTGTTTATTACAAATAGATTTCATAATTAAATTCCCCCTTTGGGGGTTAGGGGGCTTCTATGAAAAAACTCAGATATTTTATATTTTTAAGAGATATTCTTTGGCTTTCTTTTAATGCTTTTGGAGGCCCACAGGCACATATTGCATTATTTTTACGATTTTTGGTAAAAGAAAAAAGATACATCAACGAAAAAGATTTTTTGGAACTTGTGGCATTGTGCCAAATATTGCCAGGACCTTCCTCTACCCAAGTGCTTACCAGCATAGGATTTAGGCGAGGAGGGGCAAAATTGGCGTATTTGACCTTGTTAGTATGGAGTTTGCCTGCATTTGTTTTTATGACAAGTGTGGGCTTATTGTTTTCGTATTTTGCACAATACAATATTTCGCTGTCGTTTATGCGGTTTGTGTTGCCTGTAATGGTTGGTTTGGTGATACATTCGGTTATTCCATTATTCCAACACATTAAAGATACCAAAACAAGTTATTTTTTATTTGTAGCTTCTGCATTGTTGGCATTTCTTTTTAGAAGTCCTTATGTTTTTCCTTTGGTGATGGTTTTTGGAGGAATTTGGACAGGTTTTAAGCGTTTTCACGAACAAGAAAAAGAAGAAAAAAAAGGAAAACTAAAAATCAAATGGGGAAATTTTGTGTTGTTTTGGGGCGTGTTAATTTTTTCTGCGTTGTTGGGGTATTTTTTGCGTGATATTTCTTCGCAGTGGTCTTTGTTGGTGCGTTTATTTGAAAATTTTTATAGAAATGGCAGTTTTATTTATGGAGGCGGACAGGTTTTAATTCCTGTATTGCTTACCGAATTTGTTATTTTCAAAAAATATTTGACCCAAGATGAATTTTTGTCAGGGTATAGTTTTGCACAATTTGTGCCAGGTCCTGTTTTTTCATTTGTGGCGTTTGTGGGCGTGCTTTCTATGCGAGAGTATGGTTTATGGGAAAGGATTTTAGGGGCATTTATGGCGAGTGCAGGGGTTTTTTTGCCTGGAACATTTATTATATTTTTTGTAATTCGTTTTTGGGAACAATTAAAAAAATATCGTGGTGTAAAAGCCTCTTTGGAAGGTTTGCAGGCTTGTGGGGCTGGTTTGGTGTTGGCTGGTGCAATGCAATTAGCGGTAACTTTAGTTAATAATTATACTGATATTGGGGTGGCGTTACTTGCGTTTTTGTTTTTTGTATTTACCAAATATTCTCCTGCGTGGTTTATCTTAGGGGCGTTGGTGTTGGGTTTTTTAGCCCCATAACCTAATATGCTTAAAAGCTCAAAAAATGGTTCAAAAAGCGCAATTAAAAAAAATATAATTTTGTGTTTTATTTTTCTTATTTTTGTATTCTATACTGCTTTTTCATAAAAAATAAATCAATAAAAAATAATTTTAAAAACCATAATCTTAAAAAAATATGTTTCAAAAGAAAGAAGACCCTTTTCATGGCAAAACCTTAGAAATGATTTTAAATTATCTTGTGGAAGTGTATGGTTGGGAAGATTTGGGACAACGCATTGACATAAATTGTTTTAATGTAAATCCAAGCATTAAATCAAGCCTTACTTTTTTAAGAAAAACGCCTTGGGCAAGAACCAAAGTGGAAGACCTTTATGTTTTTACGCTTAGAAAAGAAAAACAAGCAAAAGAAAATAATGATAAATGATAAATGTTGAATGATAAATGAAATAGCCAAATAAGAGCAGGATTTACAGGATTAAAATACAAATTTACAGGATTTTTTAAATGTAGAATTATTTTATATTTTTGTGTTCAAAAAATCAAAAAAACTAAACTTATGAAACACAAAAAGCTAATTTTGATGTTGATAATGGCTATTTTTTGTTATAAAATGGCTTACGCTCAAAAAATATATACTTTTGAGGAAATGGAAGCAACAAAAGGTGTTAAAAGAGATTCATTGGAAAAAATATTTGATAATTATTCTGCACTAAATAATTCAAGAAAAATGTCGTTGACAGAAGATTATAACATTATTTTTGAGGGAAATATGGAAGAACAAAAAAGAACAGAACAAAAAATAGGACGTGATTTTTTTGTAAAATTCAAAACAAAAGCAGATAAATATGAGCTGACAAAAGCAATGAATAGCGGTTTTGAGTTCAATTATACTTTGTATTTTGATGAAAAAGGAACATTGGATTATTTGTTATATTCCTTAGAACCAGAAAAAACAAATTACAAATTAGATGAAAAAGGTAAAGAATTATTTTTAATGATTCTCAAAGAATGTACAAAAAACTATCAATCAGATGTAATTGCTTTCAAAAAATATAAGTTTTTTTTGGGTTACACACAACAATTTAAAAAGAAATAATTGAAATACCAATTCAAAAGCAGTTCCCAACTATTCCAAGTTTGCCAAAACCCAAATAATATACTGTTTCAAGTTTCAAGCGTAGCGTAACTTGCAACTGCCTTTTTGCAAGTTTTCAACTTGTGTACCACAAAAAAACAATCACAAATCACACAAAAATATTTCCTTTCCTTGATATTGCAGTAGGTTTGCTTTGCAAACCGCAATTTGAAAACTTGCAAAAAAGCAGTTCCAAGTTTGGCTTCGCCTTAAACTTGAAACAGAATTTTATTCGGTTTTAGGATAAACTTGGAAAATTAGGGGTTTTTGATTTCAAACCTATAAAGTTTTTAAAAACCTTATAGGTTTGGGCAATATTTAATTTATTCCTTAGTCTGCAAAAATAAAAGAAAAAATGAAAACAACAAAAAACTAAAACCTACTAAATATTTAGTTCATAATACACAAAAAAAATAAGACTTGTAAAGTTTTCAAAACTTTGTAAGTCTTTCAGCATTTTAAGATATTTTTTTATTACGCTTATTTTAAGATTTTCTTTAAGATATTTTTTTTGAAAAACTTTTTTTTTAATGCAAAAAATTTTTTGAAAAA